>NZ_LBMX01000013.1:0-6772 GCF_001010885.1 Clostridium sp. C8
ATTATGAAAAACCTCTTTTAATTTTTAATTATAAACTAAAAATTAACTATTTTTCATCTTCATCCATTAAATCATCAAAGCTAAGAAGTTCATCTTCTGAATTTTCATTAAGAGAACTGTTAGATTTATAAGATATTTGGTTAATAGCTTGATATATTTTTTCTAAAAGATAATTTTGGATTCTTCGAGTCTTATATGCTTTATTAAAAATAATAAAACTCCATATTCCTATGATAGCAAAAGTTATCATAAATAAAGCACCAATACCATAAAAAACTATTTGAAAAATTTGAACAGCTAAATCCATATAAAAATACCTCCAAATTTTATATAAAAATTTAAAAACTTTATACTTTCAGTCTGCTATTTTACTTAAATAAGATTATTAATTAGCAGCTATTAAATTCATAAGTCAATAAATTAAGTAGATAATTAATTAAAACATATATATTATAGCATAGAAAATTACAACAATTTAGTTTAATTAGAAATAAATATGAAATTTAAATATTAATGATTACTATTAAAATTATATGTCTATAATTTAGAAAGATACTGAAGGTAAGGAGAAGAATATATGAAAAAAATAATATTATTAGCAGCATCAACTGCACTATTAATAGGGTTTTTACTAGGATTTATAGAAGTTGTAAATCAAGAGCCAACCGAAAACAAAAAAATATTTACATATTCTGTATCTTCAGTACCAACAGATTTTAAATCAGTTGGAGACTTAGACAAAAGAATGCAGGATATAGTGTGTGCTACTAGTAGAGGCTTAGTAGAATTAAATTCATCTAAAAACATAGTTCCTTCTCTATCAGAAAGTGTTGAAGTAAGAGACGATGGATTAGAATATGATTTTAAAATAAGATCAGATATTTATTGGAGTGATGGAAGTAAAATAACTCCAAAAGATATAGCAACATTTTTTAGAGAAATATTAACAGAAGAAAATGGAGAAAATATAGGTGCATTATTAAATGTGTATGGAGCAAAAGGATTTAGAGATGGATATGGATCTTTTTCTGAGAATGTGGGAATTTCCTATGGAGAAGAAAATATAATATTTAGACTAAATTCAAAGGATGATAATTTTATTGAAGAACTCACTATGCCACAATACAGGTTAAGAAAGAACGTTATATTATGGAATAATATAAAACAAAATTATGATAAGCTTGTTTACTCAGGATATTATGGTATTTCTGAAATATCAATTGATGAATTAACCCTTAAAAGAAATAATAATACAAATATAGAGTTAGTTGAAACGATAAAGGTAGCCTCAGATGAAAGTGAAGAAGTAGCAATGGCAGCTTTTGAAATAGGGGGAAGAGATATAGTTATAAATCCACCTAAAAGCCAATTAAGCAGATTAAATGAAGAAAATAGATTGATGACTTTAGAATCTGATAAGGCAATGTATTTGACATTTAATCCCAATAGTGATTCTATACCCATAGAAGGTAAAAAAAATATATATAGTTCAATAAATAAGGCTATGGAAGAATATCAATTAGAAAATAATATGTTTATAGAGCTAGCTGAAGGTAGCTATTTTAGAAATGATAAGGAAGATTTACTTAAGCTTCAAAGTAGAAAGGTAATGAGTAATGAATCAGGTGAATGGAGTAAGCCTAAGGAACTTTTTTTAGTTGCACAAGAAGGAACTGAGAATAAAGAAATTTGTGAATATATATCTAATTGGTTTGAGAAAAATACAGACACCTATATAAATTATAAGTTAATTACAGAGGAAGAAATAAACTCTATAAAGGATTCCAATTATTATGATATAGCATTGATTCAAGGAAATTCTAATTTTTCAGGAGAGGATTCTATATATAATACAGTAGTTAAATTTCTTCCGGGAAAATATAAAGACCAATTTTCCGCAGTAAAAACAGAAGGAGAAAAAGAAGCGTTATTTACTAAATTAGAAGATGAGTTATTTAATACGTATCAAGTATTACCAATTGCTTTTTATAATAATAATATAGCTTTGAACAATAAAATAAAAAACATGATTTTAGATGGTAATGGAAATATAGACTACAGTAAAATAGAAAAGTCATAGTAGCTTTTCTATGGGTAAAAGCCACTAAATGTTTTCTAAAAAAGAGTGCGAAATTAAATTATTGATGTAATTTTTAACAAATTACATCAATAATTATTTATCACATATTATTTAGTTATAATAATAACAACTTAGTATTTAATTACTAGTTAAATCGTCATTATTAGATATAAGAATATTATTTTTCATGTTTTCAAGAGCAGTGTCTGGAACTTCAATAGTATCTTCCCTAATGATGATATCATCAACATATGTTTCATCAGTTTTTTCAGTATCATTATCTCTATAAGAAATATCAGATTTTATTAGGTTTGTTTCGCGCATAAAGTCATCTTTAAATAGAAAAATTATTAGTTGATATATATACATATTTTTAAAGCTATCGAATGATGAACCAGATGGTGAAAAAGAATCTTTCTTCTTAGAATATGAAATTCCTTTATTGAAAATTGGAGCTACCCCTAAGCTAGCAGGAGTTGATATTGTTGGCATTCTAAAGAAATTTTCTTCTAACATATCAGATGAATTTAAAGTTAAACCTCTATATCGTTCAGCATCATCTAAAGTAGGTGCTTCAGGCCAACATGTTATCAAGCCAGAATTTATGAAATACTTTCTATATAATGAAGAAATCATATTTTTATATTCATTATACCTATTAGATTCTTTTGAATACATAATAATAGCTAGGAAGTAAAATGTAATATCAAAGCATGAATATTTTAAATCTTTTTTTCCAGAAAGCTTAAGAAAAACTTCTTTTTCATCATCATATAAAGATACTAGTTTATTATTTATTTCTTTAGCTTTTTCATTGAAGGTAATCATTTGAGTATGTTTAAATGATAAAATCAAATTTATTAAGAGTAAGCATGTAAAATCTAAGGTATCCACATAATAGTCTTTTTCATCGAATTTATTTATAAGATAATCTGTTAAGTCTACAATTAAAATTTTAGCATCATTATTTTTAGAATTACTATAAAAAATATTAATGGCAGTAAGTATTTTGCATATTTCTTCGAAAGAGCACTCATAAATTTTTTCTTTAAATTCATTAAGCATTTGTAGTATTTCTAATGAAAACTTATTGTAATCTTCTGAAATATCATCATCTTCATATAACATTGAGTATAAATTATATGAAACCATCATAAATGCTTGGTCAGAAAATTTAAATTTATTATTTTTTTCTGTAAGATTAAAACCTTTATAGTTATTTTCAGAAAGATTTCTTTTTTCTATAAAGATTCCTTCAGTATTTCTTAAGTTTACTGAGTAAAAGTCAAGTTGTTCTTTAGCCAATCTCTTATAAATTTGAGAATAAGAATATAATTTTTCATCAGCATCTTTAAACTTTGAATAATAGGTAGTTAAATTCAATATACTTGAAGTCATTAAAGCATTAGTTATTGGAGCTATATCCTTTTTAAAGGATTCTTCATCAAACCCATTATAGTTCTTACTATGAATATAATTAGGGGAGGATTTTCTATATATACATAGTAGTGGAGAAAAATTACCAGATGTGGTAATATCAATGGAGGATGATATTTTTTTATAATTTTTAACTGAATCAACTAATCCACATTTTGACTCAAGAACTAATGTCCTTATGGCCTCCTTTGATAAGTGAAAAAGTTGGCCGTTAATTTCTTTTTGAGATAGTTTATTCATTCTAAAAAATGGTCCTATATATCGCAAATTCTTCACCTCTTCATTAATCCTTATATTAATAATATGAGTTTAATGTTAAAATAGTGCATAAATTTTAATAATATTAAGAATTGGAGGTAAATTATGAGAATAGATGGAAGAAAAAATGATCA
Source organism: Clostridium sp. C8 (assembly GCF_001010885.1). NCBI lineage: Bacteria > Bacillati > Bacillota > Clostridia > Eubacteriales > Clostridiaceae > Clostridium > Clostridium sp. C8. Next base: position 3,910 of record NZ_LBMX01000013.1, read on the forward strand.
AGTAAGAGCTACAAAAATAACTAGAGGATATACAAAATATGCAGAGGGATCTGTATTAATAGAAGTTGGTGATACAAAAGTTATTTGTACTGCATCCATAGAAGATAAAGTTCCACCATTTTTAAAGGGGCAAGGAGAAGGGTGGATAACTGCTGAATATAATATGCTACCAAGATCAACAGGGACAAGAAAAGTAAGAGATATATCTAGGTTGAAGATAGATGGAAGAACTATGGAGATACAAAGGCTAATAGGAAGGGCATTAAGGTCAGTTATGGATTTGAAGGCGCTTGGAGAAAAAACAATATGGATAGATTGTGATGTTATTCAAGCAGATGGTGGAACAAGAACAACATCTATTACAGGAGCTTTCGTAGCATTAGTAGATGCAGTAAATAAATTGCATAAAGAAAAACCTTTTGATGTATATCCAATAAGGAAATTTGTCAGTGCAACTAGCGTTGGTATTCTTAATGAAGAAAAAATCTTAGATTTATGCTATGAAGAAGATTCAAAAGCAAAAGTCGATATGAATATTATAGCTACAGATGAGGGTGAATTTATAGAAATACAAGGAACAGGCGAAGAATCACCATTTAGTAGAAATGATTTAAATGATCTTCTTGACTTGGCACAAAAGGGGATAAAGCAAATGGTGCAAATACAAAAGGAAGCATTAAAAATGGATTCACTTTGGATAGGTACTGGAGGAAAATAGTTAAATGAAGAAACTTATAATTGCAAGTAATAATCAAGGTAAGATAAAAGAGATGAAAAAAATTTTAGAAAATATGCCACTAGAAGTTTTCTCATTAAAAGATATGGACCTTGATATAGATGTAGAAGAAGATGGAATAACATTTGAAGAAAATGCAAAAAAGAAATGTAAAGAGATATATAAAGAACTTATAAAAATGGGAGAAAATAATTTTATAGTGGTGGCGGATGATTCAGGATTGGAAGTGGATTATCTAAATGGAGAACCAGGAGTGTACTCTGCAAGATATTCAGGAGAACATGGTGATGATAAAAAAAACAATGAAAAACTACTTTTAAACTTAAAAGGAGTTAATTATGAAAATAGAAAGGCTAGATTCGTGTGTCAATTAGCTTTAATAAATGATAATAATATTTATAAGTCAGTAACAGGAACAGTTGATGGATATATATTGGATAATGAAAAAGGATGTGATGGGTTTGGATATGATCCACTATTCTTTTATGAACCATTTAATAAAACTTTTGGAGAGCTTTCAATGAAGGAAAAAAATAGTATATCTCATAGGGGAGTTGCTCTTGAAAAATTTAAAAAAATTATAGAAGAATTTTTATAGGAGGCAAATATGAAGATTGCTGTATTAAGTGATTCTCATTATGAAACTTCATTTATAAATGATATAAAGGAATACTTAGAAGATATAGATATTATATTACATTGTGGAGATGGAGCACCAGATACTAAAGCCTTATCTAATATTTTTAGAGGAGAAATATATGCAGTTAAAGGTAATTGTGATATGAGCAAAGAATATCCTCTTGAAAGAATTATTGAAGTAATGGGAATAAAAATATTTATGACTCATGGGCATATGTATAATGTTAAAAATGAGTACAATACTATATTCTACAAAGGTAAGGAAGTTGATGCAGATATAGTCCTTTTTGGACACTCACATAAGGCACTAATAAAGGAGTATGATGGATTAGTAATAATGAATCCGGGAAGTATAAGTTTACCTTATGGTAGGGCAAAGAGAACATTTGGAATTATAGAAATATTAAAAAATAACAAACGGAATATTTCTATAAAAGAAATAGAATAATAAATTCATGCAATCCGTTATTAATTTACAATATTATTAAATATCTAGGTAAATCTCCAAAATTCTCTTATATAGATTATTTTTTTAAAAATGTATTGACGGATTGCTATTCCTATTGTAGAATAAACATTGTCGTTGAGAGATATTGAAGATATCGGGGTGTGGCGCAGATGGGAGCGCGCGTGGTTTGGGACCATGAGGTCGCAGGTTCAATCCCTGTCACCCCGACCACTTTCAAAATCAAATATGCGGGTGTAGCTCAATGGTAGAGCCCTTGCCTTCCAAGCAAGTTACGTGAGTTCGATTCTCATCACCCGCTCCATTAAATCAACAGATAAAAAAATGTTGACAATTGGCAAAGAATGATATAAAATAATTAATGTTCTTTGTAACAATATGCGTGTTTAGCTCAGCTGGATAGAGCAACGCCCTTCTAAGGCGTGGGCCAGGAGTTCGAATCTCTTAACACGCACCATAAGTATCGGGGTGTAGCGCAGATGGGAGCGCGCGTGGTTTGGGACCATGAGGTCGCAGGTTCAATCCCTGTCACCCCGACCACTTTCAAATTTAATATGCGGGTGTAGCTCAATATATGGTGAACGTAGTTCAGTTGGTAGAGCGCCAGTTTGTGGCACTGGTTGTCGTGGGTTCGAGTCCCATCGTTCACCCCATTCGCTGGGATATCGCCAAGCGGTAAGGCACCGCACTTTGACTGCGGTATTCGTAGGTTCAAATCCTGCTATCCCAGCCAACTTGGTTTACTAGCTCAATCGGTAGAGCACTTGACTTTTAATCAAGGTGTACCGGGTTCGATTCCCGGGTAAGCCACCAAAATATATGCAGATGTGGCGGAATTGGCAGACGCACTAGACTTAGGATCTAGCGCCATTGGCGTGGGGGTTCGACTCCCTTCATCTGCACCATATTTTAAACTAAAATAAGCGGAAGTGGCTCAATGGTAGAGCGTCACCTTGCCAAGGTGAATGTTGCGGGTTCGAGTCCCGTCTTTCGCTCCATATTATGCGGGTGTAGCTCAATGG
>NZ_LBMX01000014.1:0-3328 GCF_001010885.1 Clostridium sp. C8
CGATTCTCATCACCCGCTCCAAAAAATAAAGGATAACATAAGTTATCCTTTATTTTTTTGCTTTTTAATAAAATTATAAAAAGTTAATAGAATAATATAAAATTTCATTACTTCCACCTTAGGCATATATAAGTCTAATGAAATATATTGCATTTATAATAAAATAAATTTTTAAATTATAAATAATAATTTACTATAATATTTGTATTCTTACACAAATGTTATTATAGTAACTAAAAATAATATATTTTAGAGATATAATACAATTATTAAAGGAAAGGGTGGTAGTATGAATTTTAATTATGATGAACTTGATAGTTTATATAAATATGAAGAAGAGTTAGGAGCTATTTATACGAAAAAACAAACTATTTTTAGGATATGGTCTCCACTAGCAGAAAATATGAAATTAAAGCTTTATGGAAAAGAAGGCTATGACTACTCTAGAGATTCTATAGACATTATAGAAATGAAAAAAACAGATAGAGGAGTTTTTGAAATCATAGTAGAAGGAGACTTACATGGTGAGTATTATAACTATTTAGTTAATATCAATGGAGAAATAAATGAAGTAGTTGATATCTATGCTAAGGCAGTAGGTGTTAATGGAAAAAGAGGAATGGTAATAAATTTAGATAGTACTAATCCAAAAGGTTGGAAAAATCATAGAATTCCATCATTTGATCCTTTAGATTCAATTATATATGAATTAAATATAAGAGATTTTACAATAGATAAAAACTCTTTAGTTGACGAAAATATAAGGGGAAAATTTAAAGGATTAACTCAAGAAATAAATAAAACTGATAATATAACAACTGGATTTAATCATCTAAAAGAACTTGGAATAAACACAATACAATTAATGCCGAGTTTTGATTATAAAACTGTAGATGAAGAAAAATTTAGTGAATTAGAATATAATTGGGGATATGATCCGCTAAATTATAATTCTTTAGAAGGTTCTTATTCTACAAATCCTTATTTATCGGAAGTGAGAATAAAAGAATTTAAGGAAATGATATTAAAGGCACATGAAAATAATATTAAAATTATTATGGATGTTGTGTATAATCATACCTTTGATACAGAAAATTCCAACTTTAACATGAGTTTCCCAAATTACTATTATAGACAAAAAAGAGATGGAAATTTTTCAAATGGATCAGGTTGTGGAAATGAAATAGCATCAGAAAGGTATATGGTAAGAAAGTTTATTGTTGACTCTATCATATATTGGGCAAAAGAATACAAAATAGATGGATTTAGATTTGATTTGATGGCTCTACATGATATGGATACAATGAAGAGGATTAGAGAAGAACTTAGTAAGCTAAATAAAAATATACTAATTTATGGAGAAGGTTGGAAGGCGGATGATTCACCATTATCTGATGATAAGTTAACTCTTAAAAAAAATATAAAAAAATTTGATAAATTACAAATAGGAGCTTTTAGCGATGATATAAGAGATGCAATAAAAGGAGACGTTTTTCAAAAAGAAAAAGGTGGGTTTATAAACGGAGAATCAGATCTTGAAGAAAGTATAAAGTTTGGTATAATCGCATCTATAAAGCATAAAGATATAGATTACAATAAAGTTATTTATTCAGATGAGTACTGGGCAAAAGAACCATATCAAGTTATAACGTACACATCAGCTCATGATAATTATACTTTATGGGATAAGATATGTTTAGTTGAAACTTCATCATCGGAGGAAGAAAAAAAAGATATGAATAAAATGGCAGCAGCTATAGTACTAACATCACAAGGAATTCCATTTATACATTCAGGAGATGAAATACTAAGAACTAAGAAAGATAAAAATAACAATTTAATAGAAAATAGCTATAAATCGCCTGATTGCATTAATAAATTTGATTGGAAGAGAAAAGAAAAGTATATAGATGTTTTTAATTATTACAAAAAACTGATTAATTTAAGAAAAAAACACGAAGTATTTAAAATGAAATCAGCAGTAGATATACAGGAAAATATTTCATTCTTAAATATAGGAGAGAACTTTAATGAGAATAATATAGTTGGATATATAGCTAATGGGGACAAAGTAGGAGATAATTTAGGAAAAATAGCAGTTATATTCAATTCTAATAAAAATGAAGTCGAGGTAGAACTAGACCATAGTAAGTTTGAAGTAATAGCAGACAAAGAGGATATAAATGAAGAAGGGCTTTATTATATAGAAGGAAGCAAGATTAAGGTTAAGCCTATTTCTTTTATAATATTGAAATATTTATAAATTGTAAAACAATTTATTTAGTGCACAGCTTAGAATTCACAGTTTACTTGTACAAAGTATCTATTATTTTAAACTTACCAACTAGTCATGCAAAAAAAAGGCAATAGATAAATAGTTGTACATAAACTTATCTATTGCCCTAATTTTAAATTTCTGTTCTCTTTAAATCCTTATAATTTGAATTCTGTGAATTGTGATTTGTGAAATAGAAATTTTATTTTGCAAAATATAAAAATGGTGCACCTAGAGGGATTTGAACCCCCGACCACTGGATTCGAAGTCCAACGCTCTATCCAACTGAGCTATAGATGCTTATTACAAATTCAATAAACAAATATATTATAATACTAATACTTTTAAAATTCTACAATTTAATTCTGTAGAATTCTAATTTTAAGGTATTAATCTTACACATATCCACGAGTATCAATATATGAGAAATAAAGATATATTAATAAAATATAGTGAAAATAAAAAATAATCTTAAATAAACGGATTATATATATTTTTAGATAAGTGAAGCTATGATAGAATAATCAATGTTCTTGAGAAATAATTGTCTAATAAAAAAATATTGACAATGAATACTTGAGATGTTAAGATGTAGAAGTCGCTTATGTGACAAGATCTTTGAAATTTGAACAGAAAATAAGTTAAGTAAAATAAACCAGCAATTCTTTTAGAAGTCTTAAGTGAGAATCTAAATTTAAATTTAGTTATTCGAACTTACAACGCTGACAATAGTAAGCGTTGTTGCATTAAAAGACTCAAAGTAATTTGAGACAGATTAAACTTTTTATTGAGAGTTTGATCCTGGCTCAGGACGAACGCTGGCGGCGTGCCTAACACATGCAAGTCGAGCGAGGAGATTCCCTTCGGGGATGAACCTAGCGGCGGACGGGTGAGTAACACGTGGGCAACCTGCCTTATAGAGGGGAATAGCCTTCCGAAAGGAAGATTAATACCGCATAACATTACATTTTCGCATGAAGAAGTAATTGAAGGAGCCATCCGCTATAAGATGGGCCCGCGGCGCCTTAGCTCGTTGGAGAGGGAACGGCCCAC
>NZ_LBMX01000015.1:0-55310 GCF_001010885.1 Clostridium sp. C8
GTCGAGGGCTTGACCAATAAATAAAACAAAGAAGGTTTGTAAAATAGAGAGCAAAATCAAAGATTTTGATTCTCATTTATGTGCAATTTTCAGAGAACAATCTGAAATATTATAATATTCCGTGGTAGCTCAATGGTGGAGCACTCGGCTGTTAACCGATAGGTTGGAGGTTCGAATCCTCTCCACGGAGCCATTAAAAATAAGAGTTTTATAAGAGTAGATTAAGTCTATTGTTATAAAACTCTTTTATTTTTATATACTGAATGTAATAAGATGTATAATAATGTAACTTTTTCGTAACTATTGTTTAACAAATTGTAATGATTTGAAGAAAAAACTCCTATATAATTGAATTATAAGGACAAACAATAAAACATGAGTAGGAAGAGTAAAATTTATGAGTAAGAAAACTAGAATAAGAAATAAGAAGAGGTTCATATTATTTACATTTGTGTTAGTAATATCTATATTTATAATATCAGTAGGGATAAGCGACTTTGGAGAAAACTTGATTTATACTAATGCTCAAACAATAATTAATAAGGTATTTAATAATACAAATAAGGACGGTACACAGCCTTCTAATGATAAAAATAGTCATTTAGAAGAAGAAACCTCTGATATTGAAAAAAATCAGGAAAATTATGAGAAGCAAGGGCAAGAAGAAAGTTTTGTGGCTGATGGGGAAACTTTAAATCAGGAGAATAAAGAGGATATAGGAAATACAATAGAGGAAGAAAAATCAGTTAATGAAGATTCTAATAAAATAGAGAATGGAGAATATCTTACATTAGAAAATGATTCTAATGCAGATGATGCTTCAGTTATTCTTCCAGAAACAATGTATAAGTGGAATTTTTATAGAGATGATAACAGAAAAGTTGCATATTTAACATTTGATGATGGGCCATCTAGGCACTCAACAAGGAAAATATTAGATATTCTAAAAGACAACTCTATTAAAGCTACATTTTTTACATTAGGTACTTCAATAGAGAATAATGATAAAGCAGCTGATTTATTGAAAAGGATGGCAAGAGAAGGACACTCTATAGCAAATCATGGATATTCACATAATTATTCAATACTTTATCCAAATAGAATAGTAGATGTTGAAGCATTTATGAAAGATATAGAGAAGAATAATAAGATATTAAAAGATATTCTTGGAAAAAACTTTAAAACACGTTTAATAAGAATGCCTGGCGGACATGCTAGTTGGAATGGAACAGCTGAATTGGACAAGGTATTAGAGAGTAAAGGGATATATCAAATGGATTGGAATTCTTTAAATGGTGATGCAGAAGGAAAAGATTTCCCAAAGGAATACCTATTAGATAAATTAAAAGAAACTGTTGGAGATAAAGATGTTATAATTATATTAATGCATGATACAGATTCTAAAAAAGGGACTGTTGAATATTTACAAAGTGCAATAGATCATTTAAAAAAAGAAGGATTTGAGTTTAGAACATTGAAATAATAAAGGGGCGGGTATCCGTCTCTTATTTGTCTTTAAAGATTATAAGAAATTAAAATAGTTAATAATACTATTATAGTTAGAGGTGATAGAATGAATAAAATATTATTGGTAGAAGATGAAGACAGTATAAGGGGATTTTTGAAAATAAACTTACAACGAAATAATCTTCAAGTAATAGAGTCGGCAACAGGAGAAGAAGGCTTAAAACTTGCAGCTATAGAAAAACCTAAAATTGCAATTTTAGATGTTATGTTACCGGGGATAGATGGGTTCAAGGTTTGCAGCAAATTAAGAGATGAATTTCCTAATATGGGAATAATAATGCTAACAGCTAAGGGTCAAGATATGGATAAGATTATGGGATTAGAGTATGGTGCGGATGATTATATAATAAAACCATTTAATCCATTGGAAGTGGTTTTAAGAATAAAGGCGCTTCTTAGAAGACTTGGAGAAGAGGATAAAGAAAAACTAGAATTAGGAGAATTTATAATAGATTTATATTCACAGAAAATATTAAAGAACAGTATAGAAATAGATGTAACCCCAAAAGAATATTTACTTATGAAGATATTTTTAGAAAATCCTAACAAGGCATTTACAAGAGATGAACTATTAGATTTGGTTTGGGGAGAAAATTATTTTGGTGATGCAAAGATAATAGATGTAAACATAAGAAGATTAAGATCTAAAATAGAAGAAAATGCTTCTGAGCCAAAGTATATAGAAACGATATGGGGGATAGGATATAGGTGGAAATCCGAAGAGTAAAAAGTATAAGAAATAAATTGCTTCAAGGAATATTTGTAATAATTTTTTCAACAGTAATGTTTTTAAATATTCTTTTACTTATTTTTGTTAGAAAATATTATTATGACAATACAGAAGATTTATTGAAAAGTCGAATTCAAGTATCTATTAATTTTTATAACAAGTATTTTTCATCAAGATCCTTGTCAGAAACTATTTATGATAATATAGATACTTTTTGGAATGAAAATAATGTTCAAGTTGAAATTTTTGATTCTAATGGAAATCTTTTAATGGATTCTATTGGAATTAAGGATGACAAGTTAATTAGTACTCCAGATATATCAAAGGCTTTAAAGGGCGAAGCTGCAAGGTGGATTGGAAAAGTAGATTATTATGATGATAAAGTAATGGCAGTATCATATCCACTAATTATAGATGGAGATATAATAGGATTAATTAGATTTATAACATCATTAGAAGCCATTGATGCAGTAATAACTAACATTATGGTTATTTTCTCAGGTATATCAATAGCAGTTTTGATAATAGGAATGATTTTAGGAGTATTTCTTGCAAATAGTATAATAAATCCTATAAAATATTTAAAAGAGATTGCAGAAAAGATGGGGAGCGGGAATTTAAATATAAGAAGTAGCATTAGTAGTCAAGATGAAATCGGGCAACTATCAAACACCTTAAATTTCATGGCAAATGAAATATCAAAAAGAGAGCAACTAAAGAATGAATTTATATCGTCGGTTTCACATGAATTAAGGACTCCGTTAACAGCGATAAAGGGGTGGACTATAACATTAAACAATGATAAAACAGATAAAGATACATTGAAACTTGGTTTTGAAATAATAGAGAAAGAAACAGATAGATTATCATTAATGGTAGAAGAATTATTAGATTTTTCAAGACTCATTAATGAAAAGGTAACTATAGACTTAAAAAGTATTAACATAGTTGATTTTATAAATCACATACAATCTTTCATGGGTCCAAGAGCAAAAAAAGAGAGAATAAATTTGCAGTTCAGAACAGAAGCTAATGGGAACATGTATGTTGATAGTAACAGATTAAAACAAGTATTCATAAATATATTAGATAATTCATTAAAATTTACAGAAGAAGATGGAAATATAAAATTTACTACTATAAAAATTAATAATAAAGTAAAATTTATAATTGAAGATGATGGATGTGGTATATCAGAAGAAGATTTACCTAGAATAAAAGAAAAATTTTTCAAGGGGAAAAATTCTAAATCTCAAAATGGAATAGGATTATCTATTTGTGATGAAATAATTAAATTACATCAAGGAGTACTTAATATATATAGTAAGATAGGAATAGGAACTAAAGTTGAAATTATTATTCCAATAAATGAGGAGGAATGATATGAATATAATTAAAAAAGTTTTATTATTAGGGATTATATTTATATTTACAATAATTACTGGTTGTAGTAAGGTAAATGGAAAAGATACACAAGCAATAAAAGCACCTTATAATAATGATCTTCAAATAGAGGGGATATGGAATATTGATTATATTAATATAATAGATAATGAGATTGAAAATAAGAATGAAGTTCTAGATTTAGAAGATTCACAAATTAATATATCCAATAAAGATATTACTATATTAAATAAAACATATATAAATCCTAAATATAAATTAAAGATTGTTGATAAAACATATACTTTATCATATGAATTTAATTTAAAATTAGAGGACTTGGTAGATGAAGGATCTAAGTTTGATGTAATATCTATAATTGACTCCAATACAATAATAGGAGAATTCATTTTAATAGATGAGTCAAATGGATATTTGTTTTATGATGGATTAATATTAAAATTAATTAAAAAAGATAGTAGCCCCAAAAAAACTGAAATTATTAGTAGTGAAGTTAAAGAAGATGAAGTGTTAGAGGACTATAATAGTGCAGTAGGGGTAATGTTAGGAATGAAAACACCAAGAAGATTAATGGATGATGGAAATTATACTAATGAGGAATATAAAACATTATGGATATCATTTAAAAATGGTACATTACAACCTATAATAGAAAAAAATAATATAATTTTTCCAAGGATGAGTGGAATATGGAGTATTAGTAGTGAAATTATAAATAATGACATTAATCATCATATTGAATACCTTACAGCTAAACCATTAGATGGAAGAGAAGAAGACCAATTACTGGAGAGAGAAACTACAAATGTCTATAAGAACATTAATTTTGTTTCAAATGACTATATATCCATAGAGAAATATGAAGGAGATAATTTTAAAAATAAGTTTCCTATATATCAAACTGTACCTATAGATAATATAAATTCAAGAAATGGACTTAATATCGAGGAAATATATAATATTGATTCTAAGGAAAAATATAAAAAAGAATTTAATCAAACTATAGATACTTTACCAGATGAAAAAAAGGATTTATTAGATATAAATATAAACTATAGTAATTTTACAATAAAGAGAATTGAAGGAAAATGGAGTTTAGTAGGTAATATTCCGGCTATAGATAATAATAATGATGGAATAGAATATAGAATATCAATAAGTCCAAGTAAAAAAATATTAAATTATGATACTTTATTAGTTTCGTGGAGAGATTTGATAGATGATTTTCCTTTCATAAAAGATATATATACAGCGCCTACAGGTAGAATAGCTATTATAGTATTTAGCGATAAAATATCAGTTTATGAAATGGAAGATAGAAATATAAAGGGTAGTCCTCTCATGAATATACAATTAAGTGATGGGGAAGAGGTAATAATGGCCGAATGGGCAAGTGGAAGTTATGTAGACTCATGGGCAAAGGCATTTAAAGATGGAAAACAAACAAGTATGGAGGATGAATAATATGTTATCAAAAAATATATTATCTAGTGTATTAGCTAGATGTTTAATAACAGGCGGGGATTTTGCAGAAATTTTTGAAGAAGATACTTTAGATACGTCTATAAGTATTTTAAATGGAAAAGTAGAGAATTCTATATCTGGAAGGACTCATGGAATAGGTATAAGAATTTTTAAAGGATTAAAAAGTGTGTATGCTTATACAAATAATACTAATCTAGAGTCTTTATTAGACACAGCACAAAAAGCAGCATTGGCTCTTGGGGAATTAAAAGAAGATATAAGCATAGTTTTAAATGAAAAATCTATATATAATAATAATCCAATAATATATATGCCTTCTTCAATTGGCATTGAAAAGAAGATAAAGGTAATGAAAACTGGGTATAAAGCAGCAAAAGAATATAATGATGAAATAACTCAAGTATCTGTTGGATATTTAGATAAGGAACAAAATATATTAATAGCTAATACGGAAGGATTACTTACAGAGGATAAAAGAGTTAGAACAAGATTATCAATAAGTTCTGTAGCATCTATAAATGGAGAAAATCAAACAGGTTTTGAAGGTCCTGGAGCACATAAGGGATTTGAATTATTTAATGACATTGATCCAGAATATTACGGAAGAGAGGCATCAAGAGTTGCACATACTATGTTGCATGCTAAAAATTGTCCAGCTGGCAAGATGACTGTAGCAATAGATAATGGGTTTGGTGGAGTTATATTTCATGAAGCTTGCGGGCACTCATTAGAAGCAACTGCCGTGGCAAAAGGAAATTCAGTATTTACTAATATGTTAGGAAAGCAAATAGCATCATCAAAAGTTACTGCAATTGATGATGGAACTATACCTAATGCATGGGGATCACTAAATATAGATGATGAAGGTAATAAAACAAGGAAAAATATACTAATAGAAAATGGTATATTAAAGGGTTACTTAATTGATAAATTAAATGGAAGAAGAATGGGTATGGAGGCAACTGGAAGCTCAAGACGACAAAATTATAAATTTTCACCTACCTCAAGAATGACAAACACATATATTGCAGCAGGAAATGATGATGAAGATAAAATTATTAAATCAATATCAGATGGGTTATATGCTAAGAAGATGGGTGGTGGCTCAGTTAATCCAGTAACAGGAGAATTTAATTTTGCAGTATCAGAAGGGTATATAGTAAGAAATGGAGAAATACAAGAGCCGGTTAGAGGTGCTAGCCTTATTGGTAAAGGTAGTGAAGTGTTAATGAATATAGATATGGTCGGCAAGAACTTAGCACAAGGACAAGGAATGTGTGGATCTGTTTCAGGAAGTATTCCAACTAATGTAGGTCAACCTATGATTAGAGTTAAAGAAATAACAGTAGGTGGAAGATAAGGGGGAATATAAAAGTGGAATTAAATATATTTATAAACAAATTATTTCAAGAAGCTAAAAATAACGAATTTGATGAGTATGAAGTTTATTACGTAGATAGAGAAAGCTTAAGTATAAATGTATATAATGAGGAAGTTGAAAAATATAATTTAACTACTTCTTATGGATTATCATTTAGAGGGAAAATAAATGGTAAAATAGGATATTCATATACAGAAATACTAGATGAATATGCAATAGAAATGCTTGTAAAAAATGCAAAGGAAAGTGCATTGACTATAGAAAATGAAGATATTCAATTTATATATGAAGGAGATAAGGAATATTCAGCAGTTAATACTTATTATAATACGCTAGAAAATATTCCAGCAGATAAACTTATAGACCTAGCTTTAAACATGGAAAAAGAAGCAAAAACTTTAGATAATAGAGTAGTTAGTTTTGGAGGATGTGGAATAGGCTATAATAAAGCTAAGTATGGAATAATAAATTCTAAAGGCTTAAATTTGGAAAACAAATCAAACTTATTAAGTGCTTATGTAGTTCCAATAATAAAAAATCAAGAAGATATGCATGATGGTATGGGATATATTATAGCTACTTCATTAGATGAGGTAAATCCAAAACTTTTAGCACAAGATGGGGTTAATGAAGCTTTATCTAGAATAGGTGGAAAGTCAATTCCATCAGGAAAATATAATACAATAATAAATAATGAAGCCATGGTGTCGTTATTATCAACATTTGCTGGAGTATTTAGTGGGGATGCAGCTCAAAAAGGATTAAGTTTATTGAAAGGAAAAGAAGGAGAGATAATAGCAAATAAAAAAGTAACATTATTAGATAATCCTCATTTAGAAAATGGCCTAGCGTCAGTTCCTTTTGATGATGAAGGAGTTGCAACGAAGAAAAAAGATATAATACATGAAGGGAAGCTTATAACGTTATTGCATAATTTAAAAACTGCGCATAAAGGAAATACTAAATCAACAGGAAATGGATTTAAAAATTCTTATGCATCACCAGTGGGAGTTTCACCAACAAATTTATATCTTGAAAAGGGCGAAAAAAGTTTTGATGATTTATTAAAAGAAATTGGAGAAGGCTTATTGATAACAGAATTTGCTGGTTTACATTCAGGAGCAAATTCAATAACAGGAGACTTTTCATTAGCAGCAAAGGGCTTTTATATAAAAGAAGGTAAAAAAGAATATCCAGTTGAACAAATAACAGTTGCGGGAAACTTCTTTGATTTATTAAAGAATATAGAGGAAATAAGTAATGACTTAAAGTTCCCAATGAGTAGTGTAGGAAGTCCATCAGTTAAGGTCGATGGATTATCTATAGCAGGAAAGTAAATAGAATTTAATTAATAATGAATAATATAAAAATAAAAACAAAAAATATTATTGTTGAGACTTTATCAATATGATATACTTTATTTGGTTAATTAAAACAAAAGATTTAAGCATTATGGAGGTGCACATATGAAAACTAAATCACTTTTAATAGCATTAACACTAGCAGTAGCTACTACAGCATTTGTAGCTTGTGGAAATAATAAGGACACAGACAAAACAACAGAAGAAAAACCATCAACAACAGAAGAGCAAAAAACTGATGTAGTTACAACAGCTTCAATAGTAAATGACAACTCAGCTTTTGAAAAAGGAATAAGCAAAGAAGGAACTTGGATAGTAGCAGTACTAAATGATTTGACTTTTGACAAGGAATTAGTAGTTGATGGAGATTTTAAGAATGGTAAAAAAGATGCTACTACTGGAGAAGAAACATATCAACGTAAAATAGCTTTATATACTCAAGATGAAAACAAAAAGGTTACAAATAGATTTACCTTAACAGCTCCAAAGATAACTTTCAATAGTATAAATGGAAGTCTTGAACATGGAACTTTTAAAGGTGATGTTTATGTTTCAGGTAAAAACTTTAAATTAGTAAACCAAGTAATTGAAGGAAATATTTACTTCTTAAATCAAGAAGCTAAAGATACATTTAAAATAGCAGATAAAGAAGATGATACAAAGACAAGTATAACTGGAGTACAAGAATTAAAAGCAGAATAATTATTAAAATAAATGGCTAACTGAATTTGATCAGTTAGCCTATTTTACTAATAACAATAAACATTCAAAATTAGTATCTTTAATTATCTTCTAAGTAATTACTACGAATCATTTTATCTGATAAATCAACAATATTTTTATACATTTCTTTTTCTTCTTGTGTTAAGTTACCAACTACATCTAAGTTTGTAAGAATAGCAAAAGATTTGTTTGTATTTAATAAATTCCTACCTAAAGATGTATTTATATATTTATCATTTGGTACTCCCATAAGATATAAAAGTGTTGGCATAATGTCCACTTGTCCGCCTATAGTATCAAATGTCTTTGCTTCTTTAATGTCTTTTGACCAGATTATAAATGGTACAGTATGATCTCCATTATCCAAATACCAATCTTCTTTTTGGGAAAGTTTTTCAATTGAACTATTATAATATTTATGAACACCTGTATGATCACCTTCAATAATTACAACAGTATTATCCAGCAAACCTTCTTTATCTAATGTTTCCATAAATTTTCCAATTTGGGCATCTGTATAATTTACACTTTGGAAGTACCCTCCAAGTTCATTACTGTCTAATGCACTATCTAAAGTTAATGCTCTTTTTTCTTTTGGCAAATCAAAAGGTCCATGGCTTGTTAGGGTAACTGTAAAGGCATAAAATGGGTTGCTTAATTCCTTTAACATTGGAGTAACTTGTCTAAAATAACTTTCATCTGATAATCCAAGTCCTATTTCTTCATCAATATCAAATGAATAATAATCAACAAATTTTTCAAAACCTATACCCTTTAACCCAGCAGCGTAATTCCAGAAGGAACCCTTATCGGAATGTATCGCTATAGTATCATAGTTATTTTCTTCTAATAAAAGTGGTAGCGAATTATATTTAGCATTTGGATATCTAAAGAAAGTACTACCCCTTCTTAATGGAAACATTGAAGTATTAATCATTAAATCCGAGTCAGAGCTTGTACCTTCGTTTACTTGCTCATGGATATTTGGGAAGTACAAACCTGAATTTACTAATTCATTTAAAACAGGTGTTATTTTTTGATTATTTATTTCTTTATTAATTACAAAACTTTCTAATGATTCAACTTGTATAACTAATAAGTTTTTACCTTTAAACATACCAGCATATTCATTATCAGGTAGATTTTCTTTTTTATTAAAAAATTCTTCAATTTGAGATTTTTCTTCTTCTGTTAAATTATAAGGCATTGAATCTTTATAAACATTGTATAAATCAAATAAATGGTAACCTACAGGAGAAAAATATCTAGCTGTATTTGTAGGATCATAATTTGAGAATATGTATCCATTTTTAACATCTTCATTTTTTAGTACATGTAAATTAAAAGGAACATATCCTATGTATAAAATACCTAATAGTAATGTAACTATAAAAGTAATAGGGGCTCTCTTTTTAACCCTAGTATAAGATTTTCTTGTAAGGAATACAAATATACCTAATATTATAAAATCGATGAATAGTAAAAAATCTTTACTACTAAACATTGAAGATATAGTACCACCCATATTATCTAAATTAGCTGTTTGACTCAATAATAATACTGATGGCATTGTTAGGAATCCTCTAAAGTATCCTAAATCCAGTAATATTAGTAAAGTTATTATTAAATCTATTATAAATAGATATAAAACTCGTCCCTTTCCTTTAAATAATAAAGAAAAACTAATAAAGATCAATGTAAAAGCATAATAATAATTTATAAATGGTTTTGCCGAATTGTATCCAGCAAGAATATCTAATGAATAAGGATCTTGGTTAATGACAAAACCTTGAAATATAATGCTTTTAAAAGTAATCCCTATAAGAGGAATTAAAAATAATATTATTCTCATAATGTTATCAAAGCTAAAGTTATTATTATTCTTAAATTTTCTTAAAAATTTATCCAATATACCACCTCAAATATATATAGTAATGTGATAGGCCTTTTTACAATAATTAAATTATAGTATAGGTCTTTTTATAAAGCAAATTAGTTTTGACTAATTTTTAATCCAATGTAAAAATAAATTTCAATAACAGAGATAATTTAACAAATAATAGGTTAAGAAAAATACATTATGATATAATATCTATATAGGTTTATTTAACATTAATGGAGGTTATATATGCTTCAATATGATTTAATTATAATTGGAGGGGGAGCAGCTGGACTTTCAGCCGGAGTTTCTGCTTTGAAAAATGGAATTAAAAAAGTTTTGATTTTAGAAAGAGAAGATGAATTAGGTGGGAATTTAAATTTATTTATACATAATGGATTTGGTCAGTATTATTTAGAAAAGGATGTTACAGGACCAGAACTTAGAAGCAGGCTTATTAAGGACTTTAAAAATTTAGGTGGACTATATAAGCTTAATACTGAAGTATTAGAAGTGACTAAGAACAAGATGGTTTCATATGTGAATCCGGTAGAAGGAATACAGGAAATACAAGCAACTGCTATAATACTAGCTTCTGGTTGCAGAGAAAGATTTACAGGAAATATAAATATACCTGTTCATAAATATACAGGAATATTTACTGTGGTTTCTGCACATAGACTTATTAATTTACAGGGATTTCTTCCAGGAAAAGAAGCTGTAATATTAGGAAAAAATATTCGTTCGCTGATTCTTGCAAGAAGATTATTAATAGAAGGGGCTAAAGTAAATGCAATAATAGAATCTTCTAGTGATATTCCTTTAGAAAAAGATGAACTTGAGATTATAGAGGGTTTTAATATAAACATAATAAAGAATCATCGTATAGTTGAACTAGATGGTAATGAGAGAATAGAAAATATAGATATTCAAAATATAGATAGTGGAAGTATTGATACTATACATTGTGATTCTTTAATATTAACGGTTGGATATTATCCTGAAATTTCTTTTATGAGAAAAACAAATATAGAGCTAGGGGAATATGAAATTCCATTAGTAAGAAATTTTGAAACTTCAGCAAAGGGAATATTTGCTTGTGGAACGCTATTAACAAGGGATAAGAATATATTTAATAGCGGAGAAAATGGATATACAGTTGGAGAACTGGTATCAAATTACTTGAAAAAATATGTGTACTAAAAATTAGTCAAGTACTACTATCTGAAAATTAAGAGTGTAAAATTATAGGTATAATTTATTTAAAATCACTAAAAATAAATTAACTATAAACTTTACACTTTTAATTATTATAAGAAAGTTTCTCTAATATAACCATAAATTCATTTAATAAAAAAGTTTGGCCTTTAAGGTTTAAGTGAATACCATCCATAAAAATATTTGACTCGTAGTTTTCTAAAGTAATTTTATAAAAATCTATAAAATTAACATTATATCTAGTGCAGAGATTAATTAAAGATTTTCTTAATAAAGGCAGTTGATTCTCACAATAATCGTATGTAGGAGATGGAATAAAAAGCCTTTTAGCATCTTCTTTTAATATTATTGGGGGGATGCCTATAAATACATCCCTAGTAATAGTTAAAGCTTCTTTTAACATTAACTCTATATTTTCTAAAACAGAATTCAAGGGTCTATTTGAAAGAAAGTCGTTTGTTCCTCCCATTATAAAAATTTTCTTTGGATAATAGGATATAACATCTTCTGTAAATCTATTTAACATATTTGTAGTTGTGTCGCCATTAATTCCTTTATTTATTATATTTAATGACTGTAATGATTTTAAATTTTCAACCCAATTATCAGTTTTATTAACTCCATATCCGTAAGTTAAACTATCTCCTATAAAAACAAAGTAATCTTTATTCAATTTAAAGCACCTCTCTTAAAATAACTTATTAAAACAAGATCTGCATATAAATGTTTTACCACCATTTGCTTTAATTAAATTAGAATCTTCAATTTTTTTATTACAAAATTCACATATTAGCATATTACTAGAATTAATATTTTCATTGCTAACTATTTTATCTTTAATAGTTTTTTGTTTATTAGATTTTCTTATAGGTGAATAAAGTTTTTTACTACCATGCTCTTTTTTGGGTAAAACTGAATAAGAAACTTCATATTCACTTTCAGCAAAAAATTCTAATTCAAAACGAGGATTTTCTTTATCATAAAACTCTTCTGTTATTATTTTTGTTATTTGAGCATCATTAACAATAAGACCGCTTTTCTCAATTCCATCAAAAATACTTTTAGTTATATTTGCTGTATCAGGATGCCTTTTTTCACTTTTATAATAAACTTTAAGAATAGCTATGAGAGATTCATCTAATATAGTATCCGGATTTTGAAACCTAGCATAGTATGCAATTTCTTCTTCATAAAGAGCATATCTATCATGTGATTTTCCTGTATTATAAGGAAGGATTGCTCGGCCATCTTTATTATGTAGTTTGAAATTAGATTTGGAAATGGGTGATCCTGGAACAATTACCTTTGCATAAGTACTCATTATGAAAACTCCTTTAAAATAATATTAATATATCCTTAAAAATCCATTAATTCTAGCAAAAAATAATGAATAATTTTTTTATTCATTATATAATAAACAATGTTAAGAATAAGATATAAACCTTATTTTAATATACAACAATGAAATACTTTTAACAAGAAAACAAAAAATGAAAATAAATTCAAAACAGTTTATTATAAATATAATTAGATTAAGAGGTAGTTGTAATGGAAAGTAAATTAATATTATCAATAGAATCAAGTTGTGATGAAACATCTGCAGCTGTAGTTAAAGATGGTAGAGAGGTATTATCTAACATAATAGCATCACAAATAGAGACACACAAAAAATATGGAGGGGTAGTTCCTGAGGTTGCTTCAAGAATGCATATAGAAGTAGTAAATGGAGTCGTAATGGAAGCTCTGGAAGATGCAGGAGTAAAGCTAGAAGAAATAGATGCAATTGGAGTAACATATGGCCCAGGTTTAGTAGGAGCATTACTAGTTGGATTACAATATGCTAAAGGACTTTCTTATTCATCAAAGAAACCATTAGTAGGAGTAAATCATATAGAGGGGCATATTTGTGCAAATTATATAGAACATAAAGATTTAAAACCACCATTTGTATCTTTAGTAGTTTCAGGTGGGCATACTTTTATAGTTCATGTTAAAGATTATGGTGAGTATGAAGTTATAGGGCAGACAAGGGATGATGCAGCGGGGGAAGCTTATGATAAAGTTGCTAGGGCTTTAGGACTAGGATATCCAGGAGGCCCTAAGATAGATAAATTAGCTAAAGAGGGAAATGAAAATGCAATAGAATTTCCAAAAGCTAATTTTCATGATGATACTTTAGACTTTTCTTTTAGTGGAGTGAAGTCAGCCGTATTAAATTATATAAATAAATGTAAAATGCAAAACATAGATATAAATAAAGCGGATGTAGCAGCATCATTTCAAAAAGCTGTTATTGATGTATTAAAGCAAAATGTTTTAAAGACTTGTAAGCAAAAGAATATTAACAAAATTGCAATAGCTGGAGGAGTAGCATCAAACTCAGCACTTAGGAAATCTCTTATTGAAGCTGCTGCAAAAAAAGGTATAGATGTATTATTCCCTTCACCAATATTGTGTACAGATAATGCAGCTATGATAGGTAGTGCAGCATATTTCAATTATATAAAAGGACTAGAATCACCATTAAATATAAATGCAAAACCAAATCTAAAGCTATAAAATAATAAGTAATTTAAATTAATAAAGTTATAACAAGTAGGGGGAAGGTTTAAAGTGAAGCTTTTACCACATTCAAATGGATTTTATAAAGTAAATATGAAAAATAAATTAAAACCTAAGGATATTATTAGAAATATATTTTTATCGTTAATAATATTAGTAGCTATAGGTTTTATATATCAAAGAATAAGTAATTTTATAGCAAAGGAAACATTAAAACAAAGAGTAGACTATGTTAGAGTAGATGATAAGAGATTAGATTATAAGACCAATGGGGAAGGTAAATATACTATAATATTTGACGGAAATATTGGAACTAATTTAAGCCAATGGAACATTATATCAGATAAGTTAACTTTAGAGTATGATGATATAACAACTTTTGTATATAACAGAAGAGGGTATGGGTATAGCGATAGTGGATCATTAAGAACTCCTAAAGAGCAGGCAGAAGACTTAAGGTTATTGCTAAGAAAATCTGCGGTGTCAGCTCCATATATATTAGTTGGAGAAGAATATGGAAGTTTAGTACTTGCGGAATTTGCAAAAGAATATCCAGATTTAGTAGCAGGTGTTGTTTTAGTAAATCCATTTGTAGAAGATAATATTAATACAAAAGAATTTAAAAATAATCTTATGATAGAAAAAGTTAGAAGAAATATAGAAAAAATTGGATCAAGCATAGGTATAACTACATTAATGGATAAATTAAATTTAGCTTGTGACACAGAGGATTTTAAAAATAAGTTAGATGATATTAGTTTAAATGAATTTAATGTACATAGAACAAAAAGTAATTATACAAGCGCTGTATATAATGAGTTACAAAATATAACAAGTGGGGAAAGTAATACTCAAGAGGATGGTATATTTAGTGGAAAACCATATTATTTAATAGCAAAGGACGGACAGGAACAATTAGCATCACTTGGAGATGAGGAACTGACAAAAGTTCATACTATAAATTCTGATAGTAAAATAATTGCGATGTATGAACCTGATTCAGTAATAAGCGGTATAAGACAAGTTATAAAACAGGCTAATGAGATTGAAAGAGTACAGAAAAAAGCAACTAAGAATTAATGTCTATATGTCATATAATTGTCACATAAAAGGGGTATATTAATAACTGTAAGAAGGAATTATAAATGCTTAGGAGGATTTTATGATGAGTGATGATAATATATATGATGTAGAAAATTATGAGGATGTTAGCAATGAAGAAACTGAAGTTTTAAGAACTTCAGTTGAAGAAAATACAAAAGAAGATTATACGGACGAACATAGATTTATAGAAGTAAATAATAATTTCAATCCTAATAAAGATACCAAGGTCATAAGGAAGAAAAAAAGTGGTGGATTTAAATTTATAGTAATAGCACTTATAACTGGGCTTCTTGGAGGAGCTATAGGGGGAGGAAGTGTGTATTATGCTATGAAGGATATTAGTGCAAACCAAAAGGTGAATAATATTACACCAAATCCACAAACTTTCAATACAACAGGAGAAGCATTAACAAAGAGCGAAGCTTTTGAAAAAGTTGCTCCAGCTGTTGTAATAGTATCAGCAAATGGGGTAACAGATTATAGCGGAATAATTCCACAACAAGTAGATGGAATGGGTTCGGGATTTATTATAAATGAAGAAGGATATATATTAACAAACTATCATGTAATAGAAGGAGCAAAAGAAGTTATTGTTACTTTATCGGATGGTAGAGATGTAAAAGCAAAAGTTGTAAATTATGATCAAAATCAAGATATAGCTATGTTAAAATTAACTGACGATAGTATTAAAGTACCGGCTATAGTTGAATTAGGGAACTCTGATGCTTTAAAACCAGGTGAAGAAGTTCTAGCAATAGGAACACCACTTTCAAAGGATTTTAATCAAACTGTGACAGGTGGATTAGTAAGTGCAGTTAATAGAACGGTAGAAACAAGTACTGGTGTTAAACTAAATTTAATACAAACAGATGCGGCAATTAATCCAGGAAATAGCGGAGGACCACTTATTAATACAAAAGGCGAAGTAGTAGGAATAAATACATTAAAAATGTCAGGTGAAGCAGAAGGAATTGGATTTTCAATTCCTATAAATGAAGTAAAAGATAGGATAGATTCATTATCAAAGCCGATATTAAATTTAGGAGTATCAATAAGAGAGATTAATGAGCAACTTGCCAAACAATATGATATGGAAGAAGGATTATATATAATTGAGGTAACAGAATTTTCCCCAGCAGAAAAAGCAGGTCTGAAAAGTGGAGATTTAATCGTTAAGTTTGACGGACAAAGAATTAAGACATTTGATGAATTAAGAGCTATTAGGGATACCAAAAAAGAAGGTGATGTAGTTAAAGTAGAAGCAATTAGAAATGGTCAAACTAAAAGTTTTGATATTCAATTGGAAGTAAAGGAATAATATATACTATTTCGATCTAAATATTTAGATTGAAATTTTATAGGCTAGTTATATAAGTATATTTTAACAAGATATACTCTAATATAACTAGTCTTTTTTTGTCAAAACCACTCAACACAAAGAACATTTTATAAATAACGGAATACATTATACTATACGAAATTAATTTTAAACTTAGGAGGCAAAGTTATGAGCGGAAGAATAACATCATGCGAACTAAAGACAGGATGTAACGAACAAATTGAAGCAGTCGTTAGATTACCAGAGGAAAAGAGATCAGTTATATTTGGAACAGTTTTGGATTGTAATAGAATGCCTGTAGTAGATGCAGTAGTAAAATTATTACAAGTAGTAGATGGATGCAGATATCCTTATCCATTGACTCATACTTTTACAGATTGTCACGGACAATTCTTATTAGGACCTTTATGTCCAAATACAAAGTATATGCTAAAGATTTATAAAGACAATATAGTAATAAAATACTCTGAACTAGAAACTTCATCTTATAATGGAAAATGTATAGGAAAGCCTGAAAATAATGGCAACCCAGTTCCAAAACCATTTCCAGATAAGCCATCATGTGGATGCGATTGCTAATTTGACTAAATGATTAATTATCAAAAAAGCTTCTTAATTAACTATTAAGGGGCTTTTTTGATTGAATAAAGTTTGATAGAATTAATTTAACTTTATACGAATATAAATGGAGATATGATATGGAAAAGATAATGCTTTATATAGTAGGTGGTTTTTTTTTATTAGGAATAGTAGATTATATTATTGGAGGAAGATTTAATTTATATAAAGGGATAGAGAATGGAATTAAAAGTATGGGATCTCTTGCTTTATCGATGATAGGGATACTTTCAATAACGCCAATTATTTCAGATATTATAATTAAATATATTTTACCAATATTTAAAAATAGTTTTATAAACCCATCAGTAATAATTTCTTCTTTTATTGCAGTTGATATGGGAGGATATAAAATTACTGAAACTATAGCTACAAATCATAATATGATGTACTTTTCTGGAATACTAATAGCATCAATGTTAGGATGTACTATGAGTTTTACAGTACCACTAGCTCTGGGTATAATTAATAGAAATAATATTGATATATTTTGCAAAGGAATTTTATGTGGAATAATAGCATTACCAATAGGATTGTTTATTGGGGGAGTACTATTACAAATCAAGTTATACAATATTATAATTAGTATTTTACCAATTATAATAATATCTATAATTATTTCAATAGTTCTGAATAAAGCACCTAATGCTATGATATCATTTTTTAAATATATAGCTAAAATAATAGTTATGATAGGGGTTATAGGGTTGGGATTGCAAGGTTTTACATCCATAACAGGAATAGAAATAGTAAAAAATCTACTTCCTTTGGAAGAGATATTAACCATAGTTGGAAAGATAGCTATTTTCTTGGGTGGTGCTAATGTTATGTTAGAGGTAATAGGAAGAGTATTAAAAAAGGAAATAAGCATGTTAGGAAATGTATTACATATTAATTCAATATCTGTTACATCTCTTATTGGGAGTTTAGCTTCAGCAGTAATAATATTTACTAATTTTGATGAACTAGATGATAGAGGGAAATTAATATGCTCAGCTTTTTCAGTAGGTGGTGCATATGTATTTGGTGGACAACTAGGATATGTTTCTATAGAAGCAAAAGAAGTTATTCTAATTTATATATTAGTAAAATTAATATCAGGAATCATAGGAGTAATTATTGCTATTAAACTAAATAATAAAGGGCTGTCACATAGGAATTCCAATTAGGAATTGATAATTGTGCGACAGCTCCTTTTAAATTAATTGGCTAAAGTAAAATCTGTATTTGTTAATTTAAAAATATCTCTTATTCCATCGGTTATATAAACTTTATTATCTTTTGTTACAAAGATAGCATCTATACCATCTAGATTATGAACAAATTCGATGCCCTTTTCAACACCCATTGAGAAGACTGATGTAGAAAATCCGTCACC
This sequence comes from Clostridium sp. C8, assembly GCF_001010885.1. Classification (NCBI taxonomy): domain Bacteria; kingdom Bacillati; phylum Bacillota; class Clostridia; order Eubacteriales; family Clostridiaceae; genus Clostridium; species Clostridium sp. C8. The sequence continues at coordinate 18,710 of NZ_LBMX01000015.1, forward strand.
ATCGGTAGATGTATCACTTATTATAGTTAATCCGGCAACTTCATTATCATAAGGATAACCTGTTTTAGGATTTAGAATATGATGATATTTAATACCGTCCTTTTCAATATATCTTTCATATATTCCAGATGTAACTATGGATTTGTTTTTTACAGTAATAGTTCCAACTATATCCCCACGATCAGAGAAAGGATTTTGAATTCCTATATTCCAATTACCACCATTAACTTTTTCACCATGAGCAAAAATATTTCCACCTAAATCAATTATAGCACTTTTAACTCCTTCATTTGTAAGGATGTCAGATATAACATCAGCAGTAAATCCTTTTGCAACTCCTCCAAGATCTAGCATCATGCCATTTCTCTTTAAAAATACTGTCTTATCATCATCGTTAAACTCAACATCATTAAATCCTATTAGAGGTAACTTTGAATTAATTTCATCTTGAGTAGGAACTTTAGCTTCTGGTAGTCCGATACTCCAAAGCTTAACTAAAGGACCTATGGTAATATCAAAGAACCCATTAGATATCTTGGAATATTCTATTCCTTGTTTTATAACTTTATATGTATCATCATCGACTTTTACTGGTTGAACTCCAGCAGATTCATTAATCTTATCTACTAATGTACCATTTTCGTTTATGCTTAAATTATTTTCTAATTCTTTTACTTTATCAAATACTTTATCTAATATTTTCTCATCACTGCTATCATAAAGGGAGACACTTACTACTGTTCCCATCATTAATTCAGTCCTAGAAATAGGTTCAGTTACTTTGTTATCTTTTGAACAACCAGTCAAAATACTGAGAAAAAAAATTAACAAAAGGGAAGAAGTAAGAATCTTAAAATGTTTTTTCATATAATATAATCCTCCTAAATAATATGTCAATATCTATTATAGGTAAAAAAGTTATAAATAAAAAGGACTTTAGGCTAAAAAACCTAAAATCCTTTTATAGGTGATGTTATTTAGCACCTTCTAAAGCTTTTTCAGCTAAAGCTTTGAATGAATCAACTGAGTGAGTAGCACCAGTTATTACATCAATTTTAGAAGCATCTTGCTTTTCAACTAAAGCAGCTTCTAATTTAGGATAAACTTCGATTGGATTAGTACCACTCTTAGCTTTCATGTTAGTGTTGTAGTCAGCATCGTCTAACTTACTGCCTTTATCACCTTTTTCATCATATTTAACTGTAGCTATTTTTCCATCTTTAACTTCGATTTCTATAGATGCAACATAACCTCTTTCATCTTTTTCTGATTCAGCTTTGTATGTACCAGCTTTTAATCCAGTTTCCTTAGCTGTATCAGTAGCAGCATCTTTGCTTCCACATCCAACAAATACTGTAGTAGCTAATGCAGCAACAGCTACTAAACTTAAAATTCTTTTTGATTTCATAATAAAATCCCCCTTAAACATATTTAAATATTAAATAAGTACTTTAAACTACTAAATTATTATACACAATAATAATTTAGTTTGATATTCGATTTTCTTATGGTGTATAAGTAAAAATTATCGTGTTAAAAAATAGACAATAGAGTAAAAACATGATATTATAAGGGATGAAGAAGAATTTTCAGATTATTTAAAGAGAAAAAATTGTTAAAAAAGCCACAAAAAAATAATGCGATGTATATAGACATATATTAAAATAGTGTATAGAATTAAATATGCTATTTTAGAATTATTTATAATGAAGGGAAGGGTGTAACATGTCAAAAAATAAGATACTTGTTCTTGGTGCTGGATACGGTGGTGTTCATGCTGCTAAGAAATTAGCAAAGAAATATAAGAAAAATAACGATGTGGAAATTACATTAATAGATAAAAATCCATTCCATACTTTAATGACCGAATTACATGAAGTTGCTGGGGGGAGAGTTCATCCTGAATCTGTACAAGTTGAACTATCTAAAATTTTTGGGAAATCAAAAGTTAATTTAGTTACAGATCTTATAGAAAATGTAGATACAGATAAAAAGGTAGTAAAGACTAAATGTGGAGAATATTCATATGACTACTTAGTAATTGGAACTGGTAGTGAACCAGCATTTTTTGGAGTACCAGGAGTAAAAGAAAATGGATTTACTTTATGGTCATTTGAAGATGCTTTAAAAATAAGAAAGCATATACAAGATATGTTTGCTAAAGCAAGCTTAGAAAGAGATGTAGCTAAAAGAAAGGAAATGCTTACTTTTATAGTAGCTGGATCAGGTTTTACTGGCATAGAAATGGCAGGAGAACTTTTAGAGTGGAAAACTAAATTATCAAAAGAACATAATGTTGATGAAAGTGAAGTTACTTTAAAAGTTGTTGAAGCTATGGGAACTATCTTAAATATGTTAGATAGAAAGCAAGCTGATAAAGCAGAAAGATATATGGCTAAGCATGGAATGGAGATATTAAAGAATTCTCCTATTACAGAAGTAGCTGCTGATAAAATAGTACTTAAGAGTGGAAAAGAAATAAAGACAAAAACATTAATATGGACTTGTGGAATACAAGCAAACCAAGATGCTAAGGAATATGGACTAGAAACAGCTAGAGCAGGAAGATTACAAACTAATGAATATATGCAAGCTGTAGGGAAGAAAGACGTATTTGTTGTTGGAGATATGGCTTATTTTGAAGAAGAAGCTGGTAAGGGTACTCCACAAATAGTTGAAGCAGCAGAACAAACAGCTAATACAGCAGTTAAAAATATAATTGCTTCAATAGAAAATAAAGAAATGGAAAAATTCCAAGGTAAGTACCATGGATTTATGGTTTCAATTGGTGGAAGATATTGCGTTGCTAACTTAATGGGAATGAAATTATCAGGATTCTTTGCAATGATAATGAAACATTTTGTTAATATGTATTACCTATGGGGAGTAAATAATATTAACGCTGTATATAATTATTTACAACATGAATTCTTTACAATGGAAGATAGAAGATCTGTAATGAGAGGTCATGTATCATCTAAAGCAAATAGATTATGGTTAGTACCTTTAAGATTATATATCGGATGCTTATGGTTAATAGAAGGAATAAAGAAGCTATTAGGTGAAGGCACATGGGATGCTATGTGGAAAGCTGATAGCATAAGGGATTTCTTTAAGGCAATAACTATTGGTGCTGATAGTTGGACTAAAGCAGGTAACGTTAAGATGCCATTTACTTGGTTACAAGATGCAACATCAGGTGCATCAGCAGCAACAGGAGCTTCAAATGCAGAAGCAGCAACAGAATGGGCTACTCCAATTATTAAGGAAATTCCAGGCTGGTATGCATCAATAATGCAAATAATGATGCCAAATCCAGAAGTAGCTGTATGGTTCCAAAGAATTGTTGTATTAATGGAAATAGGAATGGGATTATGTTTAATAGCAGGATTATTTACATTTATATTTAGTGCTGTTTCAGCAGGTATGGTAGTAAACTTTATTTTATGTGCTATGGCTGGTTGGGATATACTTTGGTATTTCTTTGGCTCAATTGCATTAATGGGTGGTGCAGGTAGAGTATTTGGATTAGATTATTATATAATGCCATGGATTACTAGGCTTGCGGATAATTTCTGGCACGGAAAGAAGCAACCAACTTATAAAAATGTATAGAAATTAAGGTAGGATATAATTTCCATATTGCATAATAATTATATAAGGTAGGGTTTTTGCTCTACCTTATATATATATGTATATATAAATTGTGAATTCATCCAATTATTTATAATGGAGATGATAATTTTATGTTTAAAAAACTAGATTTTGTTATAATAGCAGTATTAATGTTATTATCCTTTTTACCAGAAATTATTTTAGGAGCATCAGTAGGAAAAGGGTTTAACAATACATATGCAGAAATAACAGTTTCGGGAAAATTGTATAAAACAGTACCTTTATCAGAAAATAAGGGTGAAAAAACTATAGAAATAAAAACTAAAGAAGGAACAAATATTATAAAGATAAAGGATAACAAAATAGGTATAATAGAAGCAGACTGCCCAGATAAGGTATGCATGAATCCAGATTATATAGAGAAACCTGGGCAAAGTTTAGTATGTCTTCCTCATAAAGTCATGATACAAATAAAAGGAACGAGTGAAGATGATGTTATACTATCTTATTAAGGAGGAGCTATGAAAAAAACTAATAAAATAGTATATATAGGATTATTAGTGGCTCAAGCCTTAGTTTTACATATTGTTGAGCGAATGATTCCTGTCCCATTTGTAACACCAGGTGCTAAATTAGGATTAGCGAATTTAATTACTGTTATTGCTTTATATACGTTAGACAGCAAAAAAGATGCTTTTTTAGTATTATTCTTAAGACTTACATTATCAACAATGTTCGGTGGTAACTTATCATCTTTTATGTATAGCGCAACAGGTGGAATTTTAAGTTTTGGTGCAATGACTATTGTAAAAGATTTATTTAAAGATAAGGTTAGTATCATAGGTGTAAGCTCGGCAGGAGCAATATTTCATAATGTTGGGCAATTATTAATAGCTTCTTTAATAGTCAAAAATATAGGAGTTATGCTATATTTACCTATATTATCAACTGTAGGAATTATTACTGGGATTTTTATTGGTATAACTGCAAACTATGTAGTAGCACATTTAAGGAAGTTACCAATGTTTAGATAATATAAAAAGATAAATATACTTGTAGTATATTTATCATTTAAATTATTAATTGAAACATATATATTAACAAGGTGAAAATACTAAATTTATGATTTAGATTATCACTAAGAAGGTGGATTATAATGGACAAAATTTGGAATAAGTATCCAGAGATAAAGCAAGAACTTGTTGATGTATTGAATCTTATGAAAAGTAATGTTAAATGCAAAGACAAGAAAATTGAGAATTCGATAATAGAGCTAATAGAATCTGGTGGTAAGTTATTGAGACCAGCTTTTGTTTTAATAGGATCAAAGTTTGGAGAGTATGATCGAGAAAAATCTATTCCAACAGCTGCAGTAATTGAAATGTTACATATGGCTACATTAGTACATGATGATGTAATAGATGATTCAAAACTTAGAAGAGGTCAAGAAACTATTCAATCTAAATATGGAAAGGATTATGCCGTTTACATAGGTGATTATCTTTTTTGCGTATGCTTTAAAATCCTAGCAACAAATGCTTCATTACAAGCTATAAAAGTTGATTCAAGAGCAATGTCTAAAATATGTATGGGTGAAGTAAATCAATTAAATTCTAGATTTTCAATGAATTTATCTGTTAAAGATTATTTAAGCAGAATATCAGGTAAAACAGCTGAATTATTCTCAATTTCATTATACCTGGGAGCAGCAGAATGTAATGCAAACACAAAGATTAGTAGAGAGCTTAGAAATATAGGGCATAATTTAGGTATGGCTTTTCAAATAATAGATGATATATTAGATTACGAAGGAAATGATGAAAGTATTAAAAAGTCTGCAGCAAATGATTTAAAACAAGGTATATACACACTTCCATTAATTTATGCTTACAAAAAAGATAAAAATGCTTTCGATAATATTCTGGCTAAGGATTTTTATACCGAAGAAGAAGTAAGTAAAATAATAGAGTTAGTTAAGAAAAATAATGGAATAGAAAACGCTAAGGAATTAGCAGAAAAGTATATGAAGAAATGTTTTAAAGGAATAGATAGGCTTCCAGAAAATGAATATAAGTATATTTTAAGAGATATAGCGGAATGGTTGTTGTTAAGAACATATTAAAAGGATACTTAAACTAAGTATCCTTTTAACATATTTTTTAATGATTTTATAAAATCAGAATTAGTTTTATAAAAGGCTTCAGAATAATTTATATAAATTGGAATTGATAGAGAAAAGTCTTCTATTTTAATCCTTTTTATATTAGTAGTAGAACAATAGTTGTTATACATACTCATTGGTATAAATGTAACAGCTTTAGTTGATAAAACTCCATTTAGTGCAGAAAAATAAGAATTAGTTCTATAGAGAATGTTTGAGTTATCTAAATCATTTTCATCACAATTTAATTCTGAACATAAAAAACGTTTTAAGCAGTTTTTATCTGAAGCTAAAATTAAGGGCAATTCAAAAAGTTGCTCTTTTTTTATACTATTGATTTGAAAGTTTTTATCTGCAACTAAAACTATTTCATCATTTCCTAGTTGTTTTGTAACAATACTATCATTACGTTCTGGTTTTCTATAGCATATATAAACATCACAAATATTATTTAATAAATTTAAATTAGAACAACAATCTATAGTATTAAGATTTATAGTATATGAATTATATACCTTTTTTAGCTTAGAAACTAAAGCTGGCAAAATAGTTAAGCTTATAGATTCAACAGCTTCAATTGATATAAATGTCTTTTTATGAATCGAATTAGATAATTCTTCTTGCATTTTATTATAAGAACTAAGAATAGATTCGCAATATTTAAATAAAATTTCTCCTTCTGGAGTTAGAGTAACACCTTTATTACTTCTATTTAATAATTTTACATTTAATTTATCTTCTAGTTTAAGTATTTGTTGACTTAGTGCAGATTGTGATATATGAGTATTTTTAGCTACTGTTGAAATACTTTTTGATTTAGCAACCTTAAAAAAATAATTTAAACTATCTATATGCATAATAGTCTCCTATCTAATAATCTATATGTTTAAATATTATAGTATAATAATATAGAAAAATCAAAATTATTTGATATTATATATATTTAATAATATAATTCTTAACAATAATTTAGTTAAGTTTGGATATTTACTACAATTTATGCAATAAAGCTATTTGATAGTGTATAATTTTATTATATATATGAGGATGTGATTGATATGAAAATAAGAAAGAAATTAATAATATATTTATTAATAGCTATATTTATTATAATAACCATTAATATGTTTTTTGCCAAACCAAGTAATGGAATGTTAAAGGGAAATATAGTTATATGGTCAGAAGAGAAGTACTATTCATATTTTACTTCTATTGCAAAAGAGTTTGAAGAAAACAATAAAAAGGTTAAAGTGCAAGTTGTTAAAATAAATGATGGAAATTATTTAGAAAAGATTTCAAATACAGATTCTAAAGATTTACCCAATATAGTTTATTTAGATTTTATAGAATTAAATAAAATTAAGGATAAGTTGAATTTTAAAGAAGAAAATAAAGAAATAATTGAAACCTACAGTAAAAATTTTAATGAAAGTAGACTTCAAGAAGTTATAATAAATAAAAATTATAATGCAGTTCCATTTACATCTAATCCTATAGGCTTATTTTTAAGAAGTGATATTTTAAAGACTTATGGGTATAAAGTAGAAGATATAAACACATGGAGTGAGTTAATAAGTATAGGAAAAGATATATATAATAAAAGCAATGGAGAAATAAATATCTTTTCAAGCAAGGATAAAGATAATATAAATCTTTTAATAACTGCGCAATTAGTTGATTTAGAAAGTAAAGAGTATTCTGAAGCAGAAATCAAAGATACTATAAATGAGGTATATAATAATAACTTTATAAATGACAATAATTATATTTGTAGAATAGCTTCTATAGATTTTTATAAAGATATAAATACAAATGAAATAAATGGAGAGTGGGAGTGTAAGAATCCTCCAAGCTTTAATATTGGTGAAAATAGGTTTTATGATTTAGGTGGAGAAAATTTAGTGGCTTTAAAAGTTGATGATAATAAAGAAGTTATCAAAAGTTTTATTGCTTATTCAGCAACTCATAAGGAGTTATTATCTAAAGAGTTATTAAATTATAATTTTGTACCTAGTTCATTATATTCTTTAAGAATAAAGTATGAAGATAAAAGTAATAAAATTTTGGAAGGAAGTAGCCCCTTCTTAATATTAAGTAATATAGTTGAAAGGGCTCCTAAAATAAAGAATTATAATAAATTTAATTATATAATATACGATTTATATAATTAGAGTTGATATATTTTCTCATAGGCAGACAGAGTTTTAATTGCTGTTTCCCTCCAAGAAAATTTAAGACTTCTTTCATACCCCTTTTTTGATAAGGTTTCTTTTAAACTGTTATTATTCAATAAATTTACTAAGGATTCTTCTAGATCTTGCCTTCTAGAAGGATCTATTAATATACAAGCATCTCCAGCAACTTCAGGAATAGAGGTGACATTTGAGGTTATGACTGGAGTCATGCAGCTCATAGCTTCTAAAGGTGGAAGCCCAAAACCTTCGTAGAAAGAAGGATATACAAAAGCTTCAGCTCCATTATATAAAACCGGAAGAAGAGAGTCTTCAATAAATCCAGTAAAAATTATATTATTTTTATTAGGTAAATTTTCTACCATTTGAGCAAGTTTCATACCTTCATCTTTAAGAGATCCAGCTAAAAGCAATGTATGTGGCTCTTTAAGGTCCTTAAAAATTTTATCAAAAGCTAAAATAAGTTCTTTAGCGTTTTTACGTACACTAAATCCACCTATGTATAATATATAAGGAGTATTTAAATTAAACTTTTCCTTAATATAATTTTTGCAGTAGTTTTTATCTAAAGGTTTAAAATTTGAATTAGCAGCTAAAGGCGTAACAAAAACCTTTTCTTCAGGTATATGATTAAAAAATTTTAAAATATCCTTCTTAGAATATTCAGAAACAGTAAGAATTCCTTTGGCGGTATCTATTATAGAAGGCATATTTTTTAAAAATCTTTCAAGATATCTCCTGCCCGTTGTATCTGGTAAAATATATGGAATTAGATCATGTATAGTTACTATACAATTATTTTTATAATTATCACAAAGGCCAATTCCGTTTTGTGGAATATGATGGATATCAATATTATTATTATTTATAAAATTAGGAAAATAATAATTTTCGTAAAATCCACCATGCTTTTTAGAGGTGAAAATTATTTTGCTATTGTCTTTTTTAAATCTTTCATAATCAGTTCCTGTCCAAAATAATGAGTATTCATTTTGTTTATCTATATTAAGAAGTTCAATAACAAGGTTTTCGGTATAAGTACCAATACCAGTACCATTATATAAGTTTATACCTCTTGCATCTATAGATATTTTCATACTAATCCTCCTAAAATTATCCTATATATTATAAATATTAGGATTTTTTATTTATATAACAAAATATTATTAATAATTTAATTCTGTGATAATAAACACAATAAAATATATATTTTCATATAATGACATAGAATAAGTCTTAAGGAGAATTCTATGGATATTTCATATATAAAGAAAGAAATTGAATCTAAGTATTCTTTAAATATATTAAGTATAGAAAAGATCAAAAATAGCTATAAGATTAGAACTGAGGATGAGGATTATGGTATTAAAGTTATTAAATATCAATTTTCTCATTTTTATTTTATATTTTCAGCTATTAATCATTTACAAAAACGTGGATTTAATAAGATCCCCACAATTATAGAAACTAAAGATAATTGTGGATATATAAAGCTTGATAATTGTTATGCATATTTAAATAAATGGATAGATTGTAGAAATTGTAATTATAAAAACTTGCATGAACTAGAGTTGGCAGCAGCCAAATTAGGGGAACTTCATAAATGTAGTGAGGGGTTTACAGTTAGTAGAAGTATGAAGCCAAGAATAGCTTGGTATTCATGGATAAAGGTTTTTGAAACAAGATGTGAAGAAATATTAGATTTTAAAAAAAGGATTTATCAAAAAGCATATAGATCTATATTTGATGAAATATATCTAGAGGCTATAGAAGATGAATTACAAAGGGGAAGGAAATCAATAGAGGAATTAAAATTAAATAAATATATAGAAGTTATGGATAGGGAAGTCATGAAAAGGGGATTTTGTCACCATGATTATGCTAATCACAATGTATTAATAGATAAAAGTGGGAATTTAAATATAATAGATTTTGATTATTGCATATTAGATTCCCATATACATGATTTATCATCACTACTAATTAGAAGTATGAAAGATGGAAATTGGAGTAATGCCAGAGCCACCTTGGTGTTAGATAGTTACTCTAAAACTCATTCAATATATGATGATGAACTAGAACTTATAAAAGGGTTTATTAGATTTCCACAGGGATTTTGGCAAATTGGACTTCAATACTATTGGGAACAGCAGCCTTGGGGAGAAGAATTTTTAGTTAATAAGCTTAATAAATACCTAAGGGATAGGAATAATAGAGAAAAGTTTGTTGATAGCTTTTTTTGATAGAGGTGATAAGATGGGAAAATTTGAACTAAAATCATATTTAGAAGAAAGAGAGATTTATATATTAAATGAAAAAGTAAGCAAAACAATAGATAAGAATTGGGAAAGTATATTTACTCAAATTGAAAATATAGTTCTATTTCAAAGTAAAGTTAATTCTTATAAAGAAAATTTATTACCTAGAATCGGAGGATCTATTGGGAGAGAAATTAATAATTATAATTCTCAAATAATTTTACTAGGGAGGTATCTTAAAGAAATAGAAAATAAAAGTCACTTAAATTTAATTGATTTCTATTTAATAAAGAATGGTGAATATCTATTAAATAAGGGTAAAAAAGCCTTAAACAACTTATACTCAAGTAATTATAGAAGTTTAATTGAGAGAAGTATGAAAAACTATGAAGTTTGTTTAGGTAGAGTTGATGAGAATAATTTAATTGTATCTAGAGATAATAAAATTTTTATAGGAACAATAAAATATTTAACATATAACATTAAGGAACATGATATATATTCATATATAAAGAAAATAAAGAGGAAAGACACAAATATAGATATAGAAGAGATAATAAATTTTTATGTTACTAAATCAAATTTAGAAGAAGATAGTAAGGAATATTTAAGGTCATTAAGTGCATATCCAAATGAAGAATTTAAGATTATGGAGAGATATATATTAGGAAAATTAAATTTAAAAGAAGAGGAAATTATAGAAAGTCTATATAAGGCAAGAAAAATGGATAGTAGATGTTTATTAATTTAGTGGGGGAGTTTGAAGATGAATAAATTTAGATATATTGATAGAGATATATTATGTAAGTATGATTTAAGTGAAGAATTTTTTGCAAAGTTATCTCTAGAAATTGGAGATATAATACCATTAAGAAAAGTTTTTGTTTTATTGACAAATGAAGGTAAGAAAATATTAAAGCTTACAGATTCAAGTGAAGAAAGAATATTATTTATAAATGAAGCTTTAAATTATATATATAAAGAATATAATGATGTTCTTAGTTATTATGTAAATAAAGATGGTAAAATAGTTCATCATTTTAGGGAAAATACTTATGTATTGCTAGATATGATAGAAGGAAGAGAAGCTACATTTACTAATCCTATAGAAATTGAGATGTGTGCTAAAAGCATAGCAAATATGCATAAGGCATCAAAGGGTATATTTAATAAGCTTAATGGAGATATAGTAAAAGGAAACTTAGGCGAATACTTACCCTATCAATTTAATAAAGCTAAAGAAGATTTGGATAATATTAAAGAATATGTAAAAAGATTCAGACATAAAGATGAATTCGATAAAATATTCTTAGAAAACGTTGATAATAATATATATCAAATACAAAAGGCTATAGAACTTTTAGCTATGTGTGAATATAATTCAATGCTTGAAGATTTTAATAAAAGAGTTTTATGTCATAACGATTTAGCGCACCATAATTTTATTATTGATGGGGATAGAGTGAAGATAATAGATTTTGATTATTGTAAAATAGATACTAGAGCTGTAGATGTAGCTAATTATGTTATAAGAGTAATAAAAAATAGTTATTATGATATTAGTAAATTTAAACTAGTATTAGATTCTTATAATTCAATAGAAAAATTAAGCAAACAAGAAATAAAACTTATATATTCAATAATAAGTTTTCCAAGAGATTTTGTTACAATAGTCAGAGATTACTATTATAAGCAAAAAAAATGGGATTATGAAGTATTTCTAAATAGACTGAATGATAAAATAAGTAACGAGAATTATAGAAAAGACCTTATAGAAAATTTTATAGTAGAAATGAATCAATATTTCTACTAAATAAATAAAAGGACATCACTATTAATTAAATAGATGTCCTTTTATTTTTCCTATATCAATTTTGTATAATTTTTTCATAAGCTGTTAGAGTTGATTTAGCAGTTATATTCCATGAGTAATTAGAACTTTTTATTATTCCTTGACTAATCATATTTAACCTAAGAGAATTGTCATTTAAAACTCTATCTATAGCACAGGTTAATTCATCTATACTATAAGGATTAATTAATAAAGCGGAATCATAACAGATCTCAGGAAGTGATGTCACATTAGAAGTTATTACGGGAGTACCACAAGCCATTGCCTCTAATGGAGGTAAACCAAATCCTTCGTAAAATGATGGATACGCTAATAATTCACATGCATTATAAAAAATAGGTAATTTCTCAAGAGGAATGAAATCTGTAAAAATAACATCATTTTCAATATTAAGATCTATAGTACGTTTTTTATAAATATCATATGAAATACCTTTTTTCCCTGTTATAACTAGCTTAAGATTTCTTTTTGCATTTTTAGGAAGACGAGAAAATGATTCTATTAAACCTACTATATTTTTTCTAGGACTAAAGCCACCTACATATAATATAAAATCATCTTCTATACTATATTCGTCTTCAATAATTTTTTTGCATTGACGCTTATTCAAAGGTCTATATATATCCTCAGCAGCAAGATGAGTAACAAAAATTTTATCCTTAGGAAAATTAAATTCTTTTGATATATCTTGCTTTGAAAATTCAGAAACTGTTAAAATACCATCACAACTATTTATTATCTTAGGAAGTTCGTTGTTAAATATATATAAATAACGATCACTAACGGTTTCTGGCATTCTCAATGGGATTATATCATGCAAAGTAATGGTTTTATGACAATTTATACTAGTGGAAAGACCAACGCCATTCTGAGGGACATGATAGATATCTATATTAGTATCATCTAAAATATTAGGAATTCTAACTTCATCCCAAAAACTAGAATTCGAAGAGGCCTTAACTGATTCAACATTAAAATTGCCACTTAAATCTAGAGCTGAGTTTTCAGGTAGAAAAACTAAGTAGTCATTAAGTTTATCAACTTTGTTTATACTATTTATGAGTTGATAAGTATATGTGCCAATTCCAGTTCCTCTATACCATTTTGCAGCTCTGCCATCTATGCCTATCTTCATGATTTAATCCTTTCATATTGTTTTTAATTTATTATATTAAAGATAGGAATAAAATGTTAATAAAAGAATACATATAGTCATATAAATATAAAGGGGGTGAGAGTTATGATGAGAGAATTTGAAATAGAAAGACAATTTAACGTTAAAATTGAAGTTTTAAAAGCAAATAAAGGAGTATATTATTTAAAAACTAATAAGGGAGAAAGATGTTTAAAGAAGATAAATTATGGCCCTCAAAAGCTATTATTTGTTTATGGAGCTAAGGAACATCTGATAAACAATGGGTTTAAAGGGGTAGATAAGTATTTTTTAAACATAGATGGAGAGCCATACGCTCTAGTTAATGAAGATCTTTATACATTATCAGAATGGATAGATGGCAGAGAATGTGATTTTCATAATATAGAAGAGGTGAAATTAGCAGCAAGAACTCTTGCTAGACTGCATGAAGCATCAAAAGGATATGACCCTCCAGAAAATTCTAAACTAAAAAGTGATTTAGGTAGATGGACTCACCTTATGAATAAAAGGATAAAATCCTTTGATAAAATGAGGGATATGGTAAGGAAGAAAAATAATAAAAATAATTTTGATTTACTATATTTAAAATCAATGGAGTTTTATAAAGAAATAGGTAAAAAAGCTTTAAAAACTTTAGAAGAATCAGAATATATGAAATTATGTGAGATAGCAGAAAATGAAAAAAGTTTTTGCCATCATGATTTTACCTATCACAATATAATTTTAGATGGAAACAATGATTGCAATGTAATTGATTTTGATTATTGCAAAAGAGAAGTAAGAACATTTGATATATCCAATTTTATGATAAAGGTTTTAAAGAGAGTAGACTGGGATATAAATTTTGCTAAAGCGATAATAGAGTCATACAATGATGTTTCACCATTTTTAGATAGTGAATATAAAGTTCTATATGCATACCTACAATTTCCTCAACGGTATTGGAGGCTTGCTAATAGATATTATTATAATGAGGTCAACTGGGGACAAAATACTTTTGGAAACAAAATTGAATCAATAATAAATGAGCAAGAATCTATGTTAAAGTTTTTAGAAGAATTTAAAAATGTATATAATTTAGAATAAAAAAAGTGCTATGAGCACTTTTTTTATTCTTCTATCTTGCGAAAGGTGATATATAAGTTTACGTTGACTTAGAGTGGAACGACTGAATAAGAAAAATTACATATGACCTTTTTTTATGTACAAATGATTAAAATTCGACATAAGATAATATAAAATAATTAACTAAGAGGGAAAAATGGAAATAGGTGATTTAGTAGTTAGGAAATCCTATGATAAAGATATTACCTTTAGAATAATAGATATTAAGGAAGACGAAAATGGAAATCCTATTTATGTGCTAAAAGGAATTAGTATTAGAATAATAGCAGATTCTCAAAAAGAGGATTTAGAAGAGGTTGATGGGCAATATGTAGGAACAAAAGAAAAAATATTAAATACAAGAGTGGATGAGGCAATAAAGAAGGCTGTATCTATGAGAGGGGATACTGAAGCTCTTAGCAAAATAGGTAGTTTATCAAGGGGGAGTAAGTCCTCTAAAGCACAACAAAATAAAGAATTAATGTTTGGAAGGCCAGGGAAAATATTGCATATAGATGGTGATAAAGAATATTTAGAAATGTGCCTTAAAGTTTATAAACAGTTGTCTTTAGAGGCAGTAGGAAGGGCTGTACCAGAAAAAAATCAACCAGAGGTTATAGTTGATTTAGTTAAAGAAATAAAGCCAGATATAGTAGTTTTAACTGGGCACGATAGTGTTTTAAGAATAACAGATGATTTTTTAAACTTAGACAATTATAGAAATTCAAGATATTATATAGATGCTGTTAAAGCTTTAAGAAATTATAACTCAAGTTATGATGAGTTAGTTATCTTTGCAGGTGCCTGCCAAAGTTGTTATGAATGTATGTTAGATGCAGGTGCTAATTTTGCAAGTTCACCTAATAGGGTATTAATTCACTGTTTAGATCCTGTATTTGTATGTGAAAAAATAGCCTATACTAGAATAGATAAGGTGGTATCTATAACAGATGTTATAGATAATACAATAACAGGGACAAAAGGAATAGGTGGTTTACAAACAAGAGGAAAATATAGAGAAGGATATCCGAGATCACCGTATATATAAATTGGTAATTAAGATTTTTAGTTCACAGTTAATAAGGGACGGTTCATAGTTATGTAAATAATTCAGCTCTGCTGAATTAAGAAATTGTTATATCAAAAATAAAGGAGTTAAAATAACTTAAAATTCAGAAACTACGAAGTGGTTTCATCATAAACTGGGAACCGTCAATTGTGCGCTGTGAACTGAATAAATTTCTTTGCAAAATTCTACAAATGTTACTAATTTATTAAATATATAAACAAAATGTATAAAAAAACAATATATAGGTATAATAATAAATGTATATTATAGCGTTAAAAAGGTAAAAGTTTACATTGACATCTTATATTAAAGGTGATAAAATATAAATTTTACTTGACAAAAAGTGGGTTTGAGAGTATAATATAAGGAGAAAGAAGGTGTTTATGTGGAAAAAGTAAAGACTATCGCCGCTATAAAGAGGGATATAGAAGATCATATAGGAGATAAAGTAACTCTAAAGGCAAACGGTGGAAGAAAAAAGATCCTAGTAAACAACGGAGTTATAGAAAGTGCTCATCCAAGCATTTTTGTAGTAAGGCTAGAAAATGATATTCAAAGGACGGTAACATACAGCTATTCAGATGTATTAACAAAGACAGTACAGTTATATTTTGCTTTATAGAGAATAGGGCTTCGAAAAAACGAGGCTCTATATTTTTTTGTAGTTTTATAAAAAAAAGAAAGATGGTGGGTTTCCATCTTTCAACTATGGTATAAAAGGGTATTGAGAATTTATGAGAGGTTATATGGTCAATAACCTTCTTTATAATACGACATATTTTATTGTATGTCAACATATTATTTAAAAAAAACACAAAAAACTTTAAATGATAATTAAAATTCGACATTTTTTTAGATATTAAATCCTATATTGTAAATAAGAGTAATAAATTTGTTGAAATTTAAACTTTTTATTTTAGAAACATTCCAAAGTAATATGAATAAATATATACAGTTAGAAATATATTTAGTAATAGGTATTGTATGGGAGGGGTTATATGTCACAGATAGATGTAATAAAAGAAGTGGTTCGGTATGAACAATTACTTAGGGAAAATTCAACTAATCATGTACTAAAGGGAGAATACTTAATAAGAGATTCACAATATCCTGATATGAAAGAGGTATTAGGAGTAGATTCTAAAGCTACTATAACAAATAAAGAAGTACTTGGTGATAAGGTTATGGTAGAAGGTCAGCTAGTTTATATAGTATTTTATTTACCTAAAGATGAAGTCATAACAGATTCACCAACAAATAAAATACATTCAGTTATTTTTACTGATAAATTCGCTAACTATCTTGATCTTAATAGTGATGAACATAATATAATATGCGATGTTGAGTGTGAGATAGAACATATTGAAGCTAATTGGATGAATGAAAGAAAAGTAGGCATTGATGGAGTTCTTACATTAAAATGGGAAATGTATAAAAATGGCGAATTTGAATATGTAAAAGATATTGAAGGTAAGGAAGATATACAAATCAAGAAGAAAGATGAAATGTTGAATAGTGTAAAGGGAGAAAAAGAGATAGATTTAATGGGCAAATCTATGCTTAAGGTAACAATGGATAAACCAGAAATAGAAGAAATATTGAAGTGCTCTATGAATGTTCATAAGAAGGAAATAAAACTTGTAGAAGATAAAGTATATATAGGCTGCTATTGTAAAATAGAAATTTTATATAAAGGCAAAGAAAATAAAGAGCTTATAACATTGCAAGATGATGTCTATCTTTCAAAAGAAGAAGAAATGCTAGGAATTTCAGGAGATATGATTAGCTCATTAAATCTTAATATTAAGGATCAACAATATGCAATTAATTTAGATGATTTAGGGGAAAATAGAGTAGTAGATGTAGAATTTGTAATAAGAGGAAACGTTAAGGTGTATTCTAAAGACAAGATAGAAATGTTAAAAGATGCATATTCACCTACTATGAATATTGATATTTCAAAGGATGAGAAAGAATTTGGAGCTATACATTCAGTAAACAATGTAGAAGCTACAGCAAAAGATAATGTTGAATTAAAAAATTCAGATGAAAGAATAGAGCAAATAATATCAGTAATGGGAAATCCTATAATAACAGATAAAATGGTTGATAATGATAAAGTTAAAGTTGAAGGTATAGTTAAAACAGCTATAATTTACAAGGTTGCTGGAGAAGAATTAGGATATGGAATTATAACAGGTGAAATTCCATTTATTACAGCAGCTGATGTAAAGGGCGCTAAAAAGGGCATGAACGCGCTAGTTAAAGTTTCCTTAGAAAGCATAGATGCAAGTATAGAAGGTAATTCCATATCAGTGAAGGCTAATGTTGGTCTTACTATAAAAGTTTGTTATAAAGTGAAAAAAGAATGCGTAACAGATGTAATAGAAGGACCTTCAGAAGTTAAAGAAAAGAAATCATCAGTAACTATATATGTTGTTGGACAAGATGATACATTATGGGATTTAGCTAAAAAATATAATACTACAATGGATGAATTGAATAGATTAAATGAATTAGAGGGAAATGAAAACATAAAATCAGGAGATAAATTAATAATACCAGGTAGAGCATTATTCTAATTTTTTAGCGGCTATAGAATAGATTCTTTGAATTTATTCTATAGCCGCTATATTTTTTTATGCTTTATTATAGAAGGTTTCATTTGGACTTTTGTGAATAATATTAAGGAAGGTTGGATAAAATAAGAAATGCATGATAAGAGGTGAGAAAATGTCAGAAAAAATTAAAGGCGACTTAATAATAATTGGAGGAGCAGAAGATAAAGAAGGAGATAAGGAAATTCTAAAAAAAGTTTGTAGTTCAATAAATAAAGAAGAAGATAATATTTTAATAGCTACAATAGCAACAGAATATCCAAAGGAAGCACTAGAAAAATATACTAGGATATTCAATAAATTAGGAGTTAATAAAATAAAAGGATTAAATATAAAAGAAAGAGCAGATTCTTTAAATAAAGAAAATATAAAACTTGTAGAAGAAGCATCACTTATATTTTTTACAGGAGGAGACCAATTAAGAATAACTAGCCTAATAGGAGGAACACCTATTTATGATGCTATTAAAGAAGCAAGTTCAGATGGGTGTATAATAGTTGGAACATCAGCAGGAGCTTCAGTTATGAGTGATACTATGGTGGTTAAAGGAGAAGATGATGAATCTCCAAGAAAATGTACCTTAAAAATGGCACCTGGATTAGGTTTAGTAAAAGGCATAATGATAGATCAACATTTTGCTCAAAGAGGAAGAATTGGAAGGCTTCTTACAGGGATAGCTCAAAACCCAGAAGTTTTAGGAATTGGAATCGATGAAGATACTGCTATAGTAGTTAAAGACAGTGGAGAAGCTCAAGTTGTAGGAAGTGGAGCTGTCTATTTTTTGGATGCAAGAAATATAACCCATAGCAATGCATCTGAGCAATATTATGATGAAGTATTAAGTATGTTTAATGTTAGCTTACATGTATTAAAAGAAGGAGATAGATTTAATCTTCTTACTAAGGTACCTTTTGAGGAGGAAAGCAATAGAAATGAAAATAATAGAGACTAAAGTCTTTAAAGGGAAAAATATCTATTCTCATAAAATGTGTATAAGGATGGATGTAGATTTAGAAGGATATAGTGAAACTCCAAGTAAAGATATAGAAGATTTTAATGATAATCTTATTAATATGATTCCTGAATTGAATACTCATAGATGCGGAATTGATGAAGAAAGAGGATTTGTAAAAAGATTAATTGAAGGAACTTATTTAGCCCATATATGCGAGCATATAACTATAGCAATACAAAATAAACTTGGTATAGATGTACATTATGGAAAGTCCAGAGAAGTTAAAGGAAATCATTATTATATAATTTATCAATATTTATACGAAAATGTGGCTATTGAAAGTGCAAAGCTTGCAATAGATATAATAAATGCTTTAATAAATAAAATTCCAATAAATTATGATGAAAGAATAGAGTATTTAAAGAATATTTTAAAAGATGAAATGATTGGACCAAGTACAAAGGCAATATGTGATTATGCTAAAAAGGTTGGTTTACCAATTATAAGATTTGGAAATGGAGACTTTTATCAAATAGGATATGGGAAGCAGGGGAGAATAATAGAGTCATCAATAGGTACTAATACAAGTTGTGTATCTGTAGATATTTCTTGCGATAAAATGTTAACAAAGGAACTTTTAAAAACACAAAATATTCCTGTTGCACAAGGATTTAAGGTTAGAAATATAATAGATTTATTAAAATGTGCTGAGGAAATAGGATATCCAGTTGTTTTAAAACCCCAATACGGTAATAAAGGAAAAGGTGTAATATTAAGCATAAAAAATGAAAAAGAGTTACTAATTGCATATAAATCTGTAAAAGATAAGTTTAAGGATTTAATCATAGAAAAATATTATGTTGGAAATGACTTTAGAGTTTGTGTAATTAATTATAAGGTAGTAGCAGTATCTCTCAGAAGACCTCCGCATATTGAGGGAAATGGAATTAATACAATATTAGAACTTATAAATAAGCTAAATGAAAGTCCGGAGAGAGGAGAGGATCATGAAAGGTCTTTAACTAAGATTAAGATAGATGCTGAAGTTATAAAGTATATAAATGAGCAAGGTAAAGAAATAAATGATATTTTAAAAGAAAAAGAAAAATTATATTTAAGGAAAAATGCTAATTTATCTACTGGAGGGGAAGCGGTAGATTATACGGATAAAATATGTAATGAAAATATAAATTTATGTATAAGGGCAGCTAAGATGCTAGGACTAGATATTTGTGGTATAGATATATGCACAGAAGATATATCGAAGCCTATAATACATAATAATGGTATAGTAATGGAGGTAAATGCAGCACCAGGACTCAGAATGCATTTATCCCCAAGTGAAGGAGCTGCGAGAGATTTAGGAAAAGAAATAGTAAATATGCTATACAACAATAATCCATATAATATACCGGTTATATCAATAACAGGAACTAATGGAAAAACTACAGTTACAAGAGTTATAAGTCATACTTTATCTAAAATGGGATACTGTGTGGGGATGACTAGCACTAGTGGAATATATATAAACGATGAGTGTATTGACTCAGGAGATGATACAGGCTTTGAAAGTGCTAAGTCAATACTAATAAATAAAGATGTAGATGTGGCAGTTTTAGAGACTGCAAGGGGTGGAATGATAAAAAAAGGGTTAGCATATGATTTAGCTGATGTATCAGTAATAACTAATATAACACAAGATCACCTAGGTATTGATGGAATAAATACTATGGAAGAATTATGTTATGTAAAATCTTTAGTTGGAGAAGCAGTTAAAGAAGATGGTTATGTAGTATTAAATGCTGATGATTATTGGAGCAAGTCTATTTTAAATAGAATAAAAGCTAATATAATACTTTTTAGTAAGGATAGCAATAATCCGTTACTAAAACAAAATAAGCTAAGCAATATATGTGTTTATTTAGAAAATAAGAATATAGTAGTGGTTAATGAGGGCAAAAAACATACTATATGCAATATAGATGAGGTTCCAATTACCTTAGGTGGAAAATTAATGTTCAATGTTGAGAATATACTTGCAACATGTGGAGCTTTAGTGGGACTGAAAATAGATTATTGCATGATAAAAAATGGAATAACAAGCTATTTATTAAACTCAGATAAGAATGCTGGAAGATTTAATTGTTATAATGTTAATGGAGTGAACGTTATTTTAGATTATGGACATAATATAGATGGATATAATGCTGTTCTTTCAGCTGTAAAATATATAAATAAAGGTAAGTTATATGGAATAGTTGGAATACCAGGAGATAGAAGTGATGATATGGCATTAGAAATAGGTAAAATATCATCACATCATTTAGATTATATAATAGTAAAAGAAGATAAAGATTTAAGAGGCAGAAAACAAGGGGAAATCGCACAATTAATAGTTGATGGGGTGAAAAAAAGAGATACTAAGAAAAAATATGAAGTTGTATTAAGAGAAGAAGAAGCATTAATAAAAGCTCTCAATATTTCTCAAAAAGGAGATACTATAGTAATGTTTTTTGAAGATATGGCCCCATTAGTTAATATAATAAATGAATTTTCTATATACAAAGATGAGAATAGTTATATAGATAAAAGTATTTCAAATTAAGCTTTCGATATTCCTAGTTTACTATATAAGTAAAAAAATATATAATAAAATAAACTTCAGAGTTAGACTCTGAAGTTTATTTTGAAATATTTGTACTATAGTGAAAGGAAATAAAAGTATGAGAAGTAAGGCTTATGCTAAGATTAATATATCATTAGATATAATAGGTAAAAGAGCAGATGGATATCATTTGTTAGAAATGATTATGCAATCAATAGACTTATATGATGAGATTACAATAGAAAAACAAAAAGAAGATATTACTATAAAGTGTAACAAACAATATGTACCCACTGATGAAAAAAATCTAGCTTATAAAGCAGCTAAATTATTTAAGGAAAAATATAATATAAATGATGGAGTATATATATATATAAAGAAAAACATACCTGTTTGTGCAGGTTTGGCAGGTGGGAGCACGGATGGAGCAACTGTCTTAAAAATAATGAATTCATTATTTAATGTAAATGCTTCAAATGAAGAATTAATGGAATTGGGCCTTAAATTAGGAGCCGATGTTCCTTACTGTATTAAGGGGGGAACTGCATTATGTGAAGGGATTGGAGAGAAAGTAACGGAATTAAAGAATTTTAAAGATAAAATTATAGTTCTAGTTAAACCTCCTTTTGGAGTGTCAACCAGAAGTGTATATCAGGAATTTAATATTGAAAAAGCTAGAAATCATCCTGATACAAATTTGATAATTGAAGCTATGGAAAAAGATGACTTAAGGCTAGTATGTAGTAATATGAAGAATTTATTAGAAAATGTAACATTAAGAAAACATAAAATCCTCATAAATATAAAAGAAGAAATGAGGTATTATGGTTCTATAGGAACTATGATGAGTGGGAGTGGACCTACTGTTTTTGCATTTTTTGATGATATGTTAAAGGCTCAAAGATGTTTTGAAAAAATGAAAGAAAAATATAATGATGTATTTATTACAAGAACAGTTTAAAATATAAGTATAAACCTCCTAAATTTGGCAATAATTTAGCTATAAGGGGGTTTATAGTATGAAAAGAATTATTATTAGTTTTTTTATAGTTATTTTATTTATTAATATGACAGGCTGTTCAAGTTATTACGGAGGACAAGTCTTTCAAGAAAATGACGAGTTAGTCTATGAGGATATAGTAAATAAAATAATAAGATTCCATGTAATAGCTAACAGTGATAGTGAAGAGGATCAAAATTTAAAGTTAAAAGTAAGAGATAGAGTTATAGATTATGTATCAGATCAATTAGAAGAGTGCAAGGATTTAAATGAAGCTAGAGATTTTATAATTGAAAACAAATCTACAGTAGAAAAAATTGCCGAAGATGTTATTAAGGAAAATGGATATTCATATAATGTAACAAGTATGCTTTCAAAAGAGAATTTTCCGGATAAAGTATATGGAGATTTAGTTTTTCCGCAAGGAGAGTATGAAGCCTATAGAATACTTATAGGAAATGCAGAAGGACAAAATTGGTGGTGTGTAATGTTTCCTCCATTATGTTTTGTAGATGAAACTAAAGAAGCTGTTGACTCTGATAATATTAAAGAAAAGATTACAGAAGAATCAGGCAAAATTAAAGAAAATATCACAAGAGAAAAAGATAATAAAAAATCGAAAAGTGATATTAAATTTAAATCTAAATTTATTGAATTATTATTTGGAAATAAGGAGAAATAAACTATAAAAGTAAAAATATAAAACTTGATAATTTTTATTAATAAATTTAAACTATATGATATAAAGAAAAATATATAAGTTGAAAATATGTAATCGGACAAGCTAAACTCAAAAATATAGAAATTATAAAAGATATTGGTAGTAGCAAATATAAGAGGATTTAAAAGAATTATTATAGAGTAGATGGAGGCAGAATATGAAGAAAAAAGCAATTATATCATTAAAAAGTTTTAATGACTTAGATGAGCAAGATGTAATTGAAGTAGTAACACCTGGAGAATTTCTTGTAACTGAAAATGGTTTTAAAGCCATTTACGAAGAAACAGAGATATCAGGAATGAGCGGTACAACAACTACATTAACAATGCTAGATGATGCGTTATTACTTGAGAGGGAAGGTAGTACAAGCGCAAAAATGGACTTTAAAAAAGGAGAAACATCTATATCTTTATACAATACCCCATATGGTGTTTTGGATTTACAAATACATACTGAGTATTTAGAAGTGGATATTGATGAAAATGGTGGAGACATCGTTGCTAAATATTCAATGGAACTTGCAGGGCAACCGCCTATAACAACTAAATTGGCGGTGAATGTAAAAATAAATTAAAATTTTAATCTTAGTAAAGGGTAAATAAATTCCTTTTTACTAGGATTTTTTTGTATTTAATTTTAAGTTTATATATAAATTATTTTAATCCTAATAGGAGAATTAGAATAATTAATATTATATATAAACTGCCGTCTGAATATATGTCATAAATATTGGTAATAATATAAAGAATAAGAGGTGATATAATGAGTAGTACAAATAATTTAGATAAAACGGCAATAGTTATAAATGTTTTATGTACACATTTAGGAATTGATGCAAGTGATATAAATAAAAAGTTGAAAAAAAGAGAAAATAAATATATGTTTTTATTATTATTGAAAAATTATAAATGCTTAGATAGGGAAAAAGTAAAAGAAATGCTAGAAATTATTAGTGATAAGAGTATAAATTATAATATTAATAAGGCTCAAGAAAAGATATTGGTGAATAAAGAATTTAGAGAAATGTATTTTAAAATAGAAGAAGGGTTAAATAAAATAATATAAATAAATAAAAAATATATAGATTTATTTATTTATTTATGTTATTATACTACTTATTGAATTTAGACATTATGAACCCATCATAAATAGTGAGGTAATTATGATTATATCAAGTAGGGAACTTAGTGTCAAGAGAATAAATAAAAAAATTTATTTTTTTGGAGGAAAATTATGAAAACTAAATATGTATTTGTAACAGGAGGAGTAGTATCTTCTTTAGGAAAAGGAATAACAGCAGCATCATTAGGAAGGTTATTAAAAAATAGAGGACTTAAGGTTTCTATACAAAAGTTTGATCCATATTTAAATGTTGATCCAGGTACAATGAGTCCATATCAGCATGGAGAAGTATTTGTTACTGATGATGGAGCAGAAACAGACTTAGATTTAGGTCATTATGAGAGATTTATAGATGAAAATTTAAGCCAAAATAATAACGTAACAACAGGTAGAATATATTGGTCAGTAATATCTAAAGAAAGAAGAGGGGAATACTTGGGTGGAACGGTTCAAGTAATACCACATATTACAAATGCAATAAAAGAAAGAGTTTATAGAGTGTCTAAAGAAAAAGAAGTAGATGTGGTAATTACAGAAATAGGTGGAACTGTTGGAGATATAGAATCACAACCCTTTCTTGAAGCGATAAGACAAATTAAATATGAAGTTGGTAGAGAAAATGTATGCTTTATTCACGTAACATTGGTTCCATTTTTAGGTAAAGCAGGAGAATTAAAAACTAAGCCAACACAACATTCAGTTAAAGAATTGAGAAGTATAGGAATACAGCCAGACATAATTGTTTGTAGATCAGAAAAGGAATTGTCAGAGGATTTAAAATCGAAGATAGGATTGTTTTGTAATCTAGAAGCTAAATGTGTTATACAGAATTTGGATGCAGAGCATTTATATGAAGTACCACTAATGTTACATAAAGAGGGATTAGATAGATTAGTTTGTGAAAAACTAGAACTAGGATGTAGAGATATAGACAATACTGAATGGATAGAAATGGTCAATAAGGTTAAAAATCTAAAAGAAAGTGTAAAGATAGCGTTAGTAGGAAAATACGTTGAATTACATGATGCATATATTTCAATAGTAGAAGCACTAAATCATGGAGGATTAGCTAATAACTGCAAAGTTGAAATAAAATGGATTAATGCAGAAGGTGTAAGTAGAGATAATAGTAAAGAAGTTTTAGGAGATTGTGATGGAATATTAGTTCCAGGTGGATTTGGAGATAGAGGAATTGAAGGGAAAATAGAATCTATAAAGTTTGCAAGAGAAAATAATGTGCCATTCCTTGGAATATGTTTAGGAATGCAATGTTCGGTAATTGAATTCGCAAGAAATGTACTAGGGTATGAAGGTGCTAATAGCGCTGAAATTGATCCTCAAACTAAATATCCAGTAATAGATTTGATGCCAGATCAAAAGGATATAGAAGAGTTAGGGGGAACTATGAGATTAGGATTATATCCATGTAAATTGGATGAAAATAGCAATTCATATAATGTTTATAATGACTTATTAATATATGAAAGACATAGACATAGATATGAATTTAATAATGAATTTAGAAAAGTTATAACAGATGCAGGCATGAGTATTACAGGAGCAAGCCCAGATGGAAGGTTAGTTGAGATTGTGGAAGTGAAGGATCATCCGTGGTACGTTTCAGTACAATTCCATCCGGAATTAAAATCAAGACCAAACAGACCACATCCATTATTCATAGGATTAATTAATGCTTCATTAAATAAAAAATAAAGTGTAATATAAATAAGCTAAGAATTTTATGTTCTTAGCTTATATTTTTCAGTATATATTAATTAATTTATTTAATTCTTAAAATTGAAAATTTAGAAAATTAAAATATTATTACAATAATCATAGACATAGATAATAGAAGTTTAGTAAAATTAATAATAAATTGCGAAGCAATTTTAGTTAGTTCACAGTGTACAATTCACAGTTCACAGTTTTTAGAATGAAGTAATAGGTAACAGGTAACAGGTGTGAGGGAAGATGAAAGAAATATTAGATTTTTCAAGGCGAAATAATGACTAGATATACAAGGAAAAGCTTAATTTGTTTTTAAATAAAATCTACCTTATGTCAAGTAAATTTTAAGTTTTAAATAGCAGGCATTGAATACTTAGTGAAGTTGAGTGTAACGATAACTGAACTTAGTATGAAAGCCCATCTACTGAAGCTTGTCTGAAGTAGATGTTCATTTGACGAATACACTTAGTGAAGTTGAACGCAGTTACAATTGAACTTAGTATGAAAGCCTATCTACTGAAACTTGCTCAGAGACAGATGTTTCTTAATTTTTGTTATATATTTTACACTTATTACTTGTTATCTGTTCCTTGTTACCTATAAAATGAAAATAACTGTGAACTGTGCCTTGTGAACTAAAATAAGTATTGAGGTATTAAATAATGAAAATAAAAAGTATAACTTTAAAATTATGTTTACTACTAGTAACATTTATAATTGTAGTTTCAATAATTATAGGAACTTGGTCTATAAAAGATACTAATAATATAGTTCAAATAGAAATAGGGAAAATGAATAATGAAATATTGGAAGAGGTAGCAGATAATATTTCAATACTTTTATCTAATATTGAAGAAATAGGTAATAATATTGTGGAAGACAATAAGTTAGTAAGTATTTTATCTATTAAAAAGGAAGATGTTTTGAACAATACTCAAGAAGCAATAGATGCTGATAAATATGTAGAAGGTCTATTAAATGAGCAAGTATGGAGATATGGAAAATATAATATGAAGCCTGAGCTATATGTAATTTCTGAAAACGGTTTTAGTTTTGGAACTTATTCAAAAAATAAGTACACAATGAAATCCATAAAAAATGAAGTCTGGTATAATGAAATAGTAAAAGCTAATGGAAATACCGTGCTTATAAGTACATTTGAAGATGAAGATGGAATAGGTCCGTACAAATGCATATTTAGAATGGGAAGATTAATTAAGGATTTGATTACAGATGAAACCTTAGGCGTACTTATAATGGATGTAAGTGAAAAAATGTTATATGATAGATATAATAGAATTATCAAAGATGGAAGAAGTATTTATATTATAGACAAAGAAGGAAATATAATATCAGGAAGAGATAAAAGACTTATAGGAAAAAATTACTATAAAGAATTGGATTATGGAGATTATTTAAAAACAGAAGAATGGTACTCTATATTTAAAAGAGATAATACAGATTATATGAAGTTAATAGATACATTAGATAGGTATGAATGGTCTATAATAGAGGAAATACCATTACATATAGTTAGACAACCTATAAAACAAATAACACAAAAGTTTCTTTTGACTTTAGCTTTAGTAATAATAGTTTCATCAGTAGTAGTATATAAGATTTCTGTTTGGGTTACTAAACCTGTAATTAATATAAAAAATACAATAGAAAAAGTAATGAAAGGAAACTTAAAAGTTAAAGTTGAAATTGATAGAAATGATGAAATAGGTGATTTAGAGGAATCTTTTAATAATATGGTTAAATGGTTAGATGACTCTATAGAAGAGATAAAGGAAAAAGAAAAGCAAAAACGTATTGCAGAATTGAGTTTTCTTCAGGCTCAAATTAATCCACATTTTCTATATAATACATTAAGTGGCGTTAGATTTCTTGTATCAATGAATAAAAATGAAGAAGCAGAAGAGATGTTATATAAGTTTTCTAAGCTTTTAAGAAGTATATTACCAAAAGCTAGTGAATTAATCTCTCTAGAAGATGAGATAGAAATGATCAAGACTTATACGGATCTTCAGAAAATAAGATATCCAGATAGTTTTGTTGTAAATATAGATATAGATAATGAAATAAAACATACAATGGTTCCAGCATTAATATTACAACCAATTGTAGAAAATGCAATTTTTTATAGCATGGAAGGTGAGAATAGAAAAGGTGAAATAAAAATAAAGGGATATATAGAAAATCAAAATATACTTATAGAAATAAGCGATAATGGTAAGGGGATGAGCAGTAGCCAAATAGACAAGGTTTTTAATAATAAAGAATCTATAAATAGAGTAGGATTGATAAATGTTCACGAGAGAATACAGTTAAACTATGGTAAAGAATATGGAATAGAAGTAAGTAGCAAAGAGGGAATCGGAACTAAAGTTATATTTAAATTACCTAAATAAGGAGGGTTTTTATGCTAAATGTATTAATTGTAGAGGATGAAGCTCCAATAAGGGAATGGATAGGATATACTATAAAAAATATATCGGAAGAATTTAATGTTATAGGTAGCGTGAATAATGGTAAGGAAGCTTACGAATTAGCCTTAAACTCTAAGCCTGATGTAATAATAACGGATATAAAAATGCCAGTTATGGATGGAATAGAATTATCTAAAAAAATAAAAGAGTTATTTCCGGAAATTTATATAATAATATTAACTAATTTTGCTGAATTCTCATATGCAAAGGAAG
Source organism: Clostridium sp. C8 (assembly GCF_001010885.1). NCBI lineage: Bacteria > Bacillati > Bacillota > Clostridia > Eubacteriales > Clostridiaceae > Clostridium > Clostridium sp. C8. The sequence continues at coordinate 47,571 of NZ_LBMX01000015.1, forward strand.
CAATAAGTTGCGGAGTCTATGAGTATTTAATAAAATCAGATATTAGACCCAAGGAATTAAGCGAAATATTAACTAAGATAAATAATAAAATAAAAGCTATAGGAGATAATACTAAAGAGCAAAGATTAGAGAAAAAAGATATAAATAAAAACAAATCTTATTCTAGATCAATTGATAAGGCGTTGAAGTATATAGATAATAACTATAAGAATCATATTTCTTTAATGGATGTAGCTAAACATATATATCTATCTCATGAATATTTTTCAAGACTTTTTAAAGAAGAGGTAGGAGAAAATTTTAGTACTTATTTAACAATATATAGAATTAAAAAAGCAAAAGAATTAATAAAAAATACAGATATGAAAATATCACAGATTGCATCTGAAGTAGGATATTCTAATGCAGGGTATTTTTCTAAGAATTATAAGAAATACACTGGAGTTTCTCCAGAAGAAGATAGGTATTGATAAGTTTATAACTAAATGTCAAATAAATTATAAAAAATCAATATTTTATAAATAGATATAAAAAAACATATTTGATAAATAAAATTATATCCAAATAATTATATTTAATATCAATATTCTCTATATAAAGTAAAGGTTTATTTATGTATAATTATATTATACAAAAGATGTTATAGATAATATCTATTGCAAAGGAGATTAAATGGTTAAAAGAATAGATAAGGTATTAGTTATATTGTTAATACTGATTTCAACAATATTTTTTGTAGCAGCAATAGTTCTTAACTTCAACAATAATTCAAATGAAAAGGGAAAAGAAAAGAACTTAAAAATAGCAGTAATTTTTACAGGTAGTGGTCTTGGAGATAAATCTTTTAATGATTTAATTTATGATGGTTTATTAAAAGCTCAAAAAGAACTTGGTATAGAGTTTGATTATTCAGAACCTATACATGCAGAGGACTATGAAAAGAGTATAATGGAATTTGCAGAAACTGAAGAGTATCAATTGATTATTGCTATTGGGCCAGAACAAGAAGCAGATGTGAAAGCGGTTTCAGAAAAATATCCTAATCAAAAATTTACTTTAATAGATTCAAAGCTTGAAGCAAAAAATATAAGTTCACTTTATACAAGGTGGGAAGAACAAGCGTTTCTAAATGGAGTCGTTGCAGGATTACTTAGTAAAGAAGAATATGAAAAAATAGGTTATATGAATAAGGCCGGAATAATTTTAGGTATGGAAGTACCTCATTTAAGAGAAGGCGCGATTGGTTTTGAAGCTGGATATAGATATGTTAATCCAGATGGGGAAGTTATATCTGCAGTAGTAAACGATTTTAAGAATCCTTTAAAAGCAAGAGAAACTGCATTATTGATGTATAGTAAAGGTGTAAAATACATTCAGCATCTAGCAGGTGCATCAGGGCTTGGAGTATTTTCTGCAGCGAAAGAAGTAGGTGGATATGCCTTCGGAATAGATGAAAATCAAAATTATTTTGATCCTAGTGTTATAATTTCAACTGCTACAAGATATATGAATCAAATTATATTTAATGAAATAAAGTATGTGAATGATAATAGTTGGAATGATGGAGTTCATTTATCAGGACTAAAAGAAGGAATTATAGACATAACAAGAGAAGGATCAGAAGTAGAATTAGATGATAATATAATGAAAACTGTAAATAAAATAAAATCTAAGATAGTAAACGACGAATTAACAATACCTAAGAACAAGGAAGAACTTGAAGCTTGGGTTAAAATAAATAAATATGAAAATTAAATGGAGGGTTTTAAAATGAGAGCTTTTGATATTATTGCAAAAAAAAGAGATAGTAAAGAATTAAGTAAAGAAGAAATAGAATTTTTTATAGATGGATATACAAAAGGTGAGGTGACAGATTACCAAGCATCAGCATTATTGATGGCAATATATCTAAATGGTTTCAATGAAGAAGAAACAGTTAATCTTACTATGGCTATGATAAAATCAGGGGATGTTGTTGATCTTAGCGAAATAAATGGAATAAAGGTTGACAAGCATAGTACAGGTGGTGTTGGAGATAAAACTTCTTTAATATTAGTTCCTATGGTTGCAGCAGCTGGAGGCAAAGTTGCTAAATTATCAGGAAGAGGATTAGGACATACTGGTGGAACACTTGATAAGCTTGAAGCAATACCTAATTTTGATATAAATGTTACAAAGGAAAACTTCATAGATTTTGTTAATAAATCAGGACTTGTAATAGCAGGTCAAACGCAAAACATAGTACCAGCAGATAAAAAGTTATATGCACTTAGAGATGTAACTGCTACCATAGACAGTATTCCATTAATAGCAGCAAGTATAATGAGTAAAAAAATCGCATCAGGTTCAGATGCAATATTACTAGATGTAAAATATGGTGATGGAGCATTTATGAAAACTAAAGAAGATGCTGAAAAATTGGCAGAAGCTATGGTATCAATAGGTAAGGGGTTAAATAGAAATACTTCAGCAGCAATAACATTAAATGGAGAACCATTAGGATATGCAATAGGTAATGCATTAGAAATACAAGAAGTAATAGAAGTATTAAGTGATAGGGGCCCTGAAGATTTAAGAGAATTATGTCTAAGACTTGGAGCACAAATGCTTAAATTATCAAATATAGAAAGTGATGTTAATAAGGCTAGAGGAATTTTAGAAGAAGTTCTTAAGAATGGTAAGGCTCTTGAAAAGCTAAAAGAACTTGTAGTTAATCAAGGTGGAGATGTAAGTGTAATTGAAAATAAGGATTTATTTACTATTTCAGAAGTAGTTCATGAAGTTAAAGCAAAAGAAGAAGGGTATGTATATGAATTAAATGCTGAAAAAGTAGGAATAGCATCATTATTAGCTGGAGCAGGAAGAGAAACTAAAGATGATGATATAGATTATGGAGCAGGAATAATACTATCAAAAAAGATGGGAAGCTATGTTAATAAAGGTGATTTATTAGCTACTATATATACAAGTGATATAAATAGAATTGAAAAAGCCGAAGAAATGCTTTTATCAGCTTATACAATATCTAATGAAAAGCCAGCTAAGGCAGATATAATATATAAAATAATTGAGTAATTACAAGAGGAGGAAATATGGATATAAAAGATATACTAAAAACAGTTGATCATACATTACTTTTACAAACTTCAACATGGGATGAAATAAAAACTATATGTGATGATGGTATGAAATATAAAGTTGCATCAGTATGCATACCACCTTCCTTTGTGAAAAGAGCAAAGGATTATGTTGGAGAGAACTTAAAGGTATGTACAGTAATAGGATTTCCAAATGGATATAATACAACAGAAGTTAAAGTATTTGAAACTAAGGATGCTATATCAAAAGGTGCAGATGAAATTGATATGGTAATAAATATAGGAATGGTAAAAGAAAAGAACTACAAATTTATTACAGAAGAAATAAAAGAAATTAAAAAGGCGTGTGGAGATACTATATTAAAAGTTATAATAGAAACTTGTCTTTTAACAGATGAAGAAAAAATAGAATTATGCGATTGTGTTACAAAGTCTGGAGCTGATTTTATAAAAACATCTACAGGATTCAGTACAGGTGGAGCAACTATTGAAGATATAGAGTTGTTTAAAAAATATGTTGGAAAAGATGTTAAAATTAAAGCAGCAGGTGGAGTAAAGAGTATTGAAAAAGCAGAAGAGTTTATATCAAAAGGAGCTTCAAGACTTGGAACTAGTTCAATAATTAAGATAATGAATAATGAAGAAGTTAGGGGGTATTAAGATGAAGAATTTTAATAGGGTATTCCTAGTTGTACTTGATTCTGTTGGAATAGGAGAAGCACATGATGCTGAAGATTACGGAGATAAGGGTGCAAATACTTTAGGAAATATAGCTAACTCAATGAATGGATTAAATGTTCCTAATATGGAAAAAATGGGACTAGGGAATATTGCAGATATTAAAGGTGTTAAAAGAGTAGAAAATTCAATTGCATATTATACAAAAGCAACAGAATTATCTAAAGGAAAAGATACGATAACAGGACATTGGGAAATTGCTGGTATCCATATAGAAAAGCCATTTCAAGTTTTTACAGATAACGGATTTCCACAATCATTGATAGATGAATTAGAAGAAAAAACTGGGCATAAATTCTTCGGAAATATTGCAGCATCAGGAACAGCAATTATTGAAGATTTAGGTGAGGAACACTTAAAAACAAAGAGCTTAATATTATATACTTCAGCAGATAGTGTTTTACAAATAGCTGCTAATGAAGAAATTATTCCACTAGAAGAGCTTTATAGAGTATGTGAAATTGCAAGAGAAATAACTTTAAAAGAAGAATATAAAGTTGGAAGAGTAATAGCAAGACCTTTTATTGGTAATAATAAAGAAAATTTTAAAAGGACATCAAATAGAAAAGATTATGCATTGAAGCCACCAACTAGTACTATGCTAGATGAATTAAATTTAATGAATTTAGATGTAGTTGGAATTGGTAAAATTGCTGATATATATTGCAATCAAGGAATAACAAAGAGTATAAAATCTAAGAGTAATGATATGGGTATGGAAGAAACAATAAAAATAGCTAAAGAAAATATGTATAATGGGTTAATTTTCTTAAATTTAGTTGATTTTGATTCAATGTATGGACATAGAAGAGATCCAAAGGGATATAAAGAAGCTTTAGAAAAATTTGATGTTCAATTAAGCACTCTTTTAAATGAATTAAATGATGATGATTTATTAATAATAACAGCAGACCATGGTAATGATCCAACATTTGAAGGAACAGATCATACTAGGGAATATGTTCCTGTACTAGTTTATAGTAAGAAGTTAACAGAACCTAAAGAAATAGATGTATTAAAGAGTATGGCAGATATAGGAGTATCCATAGTAGATAATTTTAATAAGGATAATAAGAAGTTTAATTTTGCCATAGGAGAGAGTTTCTTAAATAAAATTATATAACCTATAAAATATAAGCTTGCATTAAGTAATTATACAAATAATAGTTGAATGAGCTGAATATCTTGTTTAAAATATAAGATATTCAGCATATAATATCAGAAATATAGCTATTACATATTATTAAGACAATTAAGTATTTAATATAAAATTATAAATTTAAATATACAAGGATTATATTAACATCTAGAATATTTATAAAAATAGTAGTTAATTCCTAATAAATATTACAAAACCTGTGTTTAACATAAAACAAAAAGGAAAAGTAATTATTTAAGAATAAAAATAAATTAATATTAACTTAAGTAAATGTGATTATAGAAAAATTTATCAAAATCTATATTTAATAGAATTTAGGACTAGTATTAATGAATATAATAGATATATAATAGGCATATAGACAAATTTATTAAATTTTATCGTAGATACATAAGGAGAAAAAATATGGCAGTAACTATAGATGACATAGCAAAAAAAGCTGGTGTATCTTCTGCAACTATTTCTAGAGTTTTAAATAATTCCTCATATGTAAAAGAGGAAACTAAAGAAAGAGTTTTAAAGGTTATAGAAGAAATGAATTATGTTCCGAGTGCAATAGCAAGAAGTCTTTCTAAAAGAGAGACAAACACTATAGGAATAATAGTTCCGGATATAACAAATTCATACTTTGGTGAGATAATAAAAGGTATAAGTAAAATTGCAGAAGAAGTTAATTTAAATATAATATTATTTAATACAAATAATGATGTAAAAAGTGAATTAAAAGCATTAGATGAAGTTAAAAAGCATAGATTAAAAGGAGTTATAATGACTCCAGGGTTTGGAGATACGAAATTAGAAGATGTATTTATAGATATAATAAATAGTATAAATATACCTATTGTATTAGTTTCTGCAGATTTAAATTATATAAATTTAAATGGAGTTTTTGTTGATGATGTAAAAGGTGGTTTTGATGCTACTAAGTTATTAATAAATGAAGGTCACGAAAAAATAGGTATAATAACAGGAATAATTAGTTCAAGTTCAGCAATGAATAGATTAAATGGGTATAAAGAGGCATTAATCCAAAGTAATATACCAATTATAGATGATTATATAAAAGAAGGACAATTTAGTTTAGATAGAGCTTATGAAATAACTAAAGAATTTTTGGATATGGAAAACCCACCTACTGCGATAATTTCATGCAGTAATAGAATGACCTTAGGAACAATTAAAGCTTTATTTGAAAGAGAAAAGAATATACCAAGGGATATGGCGTTAGTTGGTTTTAATAAAATAGATTTAATAGATATAGTGGGAATTAATTTAACTTATATTGAAGATTCGCCTATGGAATTAGGAGTATCAGCTATAAAGTTACTTTTAGAGATATTTAAGAATAAAGATAATAAGAAGATAAATCGCATAAACATTCCACCAAAACTAATTTTAAATGGATCAGAAGAAAAAGTTAATAAATAAATATTGAGTTTATTTGTAAGCGGTATCAAGGGTAAAATTTTTGTTAAAAAGACGCACTTCTTTGTATATCAAAGATTGCTATATATTATTTTATGGAGGGATTATTATGAAAAAAAAGCTAATAGCATTAACACTTTCAGCTCTTATGGTCACTGGACTTGTAAGCTGTGGTAACAAGGGTGGAGAAACAGGTACAGACAAGAAAAATGATTTAAAAGTAGGTATGGTTACTGATGCAGGTACTATTGATGACAAATCATTTAACCAAGGTACTTGGGAAGGTATAAAGAAAGCAGAAACAGAATTAAAAGTTGAAACTAACTATTTAAAACCAACAGGAACAACAGAAGCTGACTATATGAAGGAAATTGGAAATCTTTATGATACAGGATATAAATTTATAGTTACTCCTGGATTTAAGTTTGAAACAGCTATATTCCAATCTCAAGATAAATATACAGATGCAAAATTTGTAATTATCGATGGATCTCCTAATAATGGGAAAAATGGAGCAGATAGAGTTGAAAAAGTAGCTGATAATGCAGTTGCTATATTCTTTGCTGAACATGAAGCAGGTTTCTTAGCTGGTGTAGCAGCCTCTCTTCAATTAAAAGAAGGAGAATTAGGTTTCATAGGTGGTATGGAAATACCAGCAGTTCAAAAGTTTAACTGGGGATTCCAACAAGGTGTTAAATATGCTAATGATAATTTAGGAACAAAGATGTCAATAAAAGCAGAAAATGTTGTTTATCAAGGATCATTTGATAACGTAGCAGCAGGACAACAATTAGCAGCAACTATGTTTGATAACGGAGTTAAAGCTATATTTACAGCAGCTGGTGGAGTTGGAGTTGGAGCTATAAATGAAGCTAAAGCTAGAGCAACAGCTGGAAAAGAAGCTTGGATTGTAGGGGTTGACGTTGACCAATATGCAGATGGTATTTACAAAGATGATAAATCAATCATTTTAACTTCTGCAATGAAGAAAGTAGATTCAGCTTCATTTGAAATGGTTAAAGCTGAATTAGATGGAAAGTTCCCAGGTGGACAAACTTTAACATTCGATGCTAAGAATGATGGTATAGGTCTTCCAAAAGAAAATCCAAATTTAAGTAAAGAAACTGTAAGTAAGGTTGATGAAATATTCAATCAAATAAAAGAAGGTAAAGTTAAAGTTGCATCTGAAAAAGGTGATTTAATTAAATAATTATAGAGGGAATTTAAAAGCTTAGCTTTTAAATTCCCCTCCAAGTATTAAAGAGGAAAGCGGTGAATTATATGGAGTATGTAGTAGAGATGCTTAACATTCGAAAAGAA
>NZ_LBMX01000016.1:0-14739 GCF_001010885.1 Clostridium sp. C8
TGGAATATTAGGAGCAACATTTTTCTTTGGATTTGCTTCAACTATAGCTAACGTATCTCAAGCAATACCAGCATTGTCAGCAATACCAGGAGTATTATTGAAGATATTCCCATATATTGTTACTTTAATAGCATTAGTATTATTCTCTAAATCATCTCAAGCACCAAAGGCTTCTGGAGAGCCATTTGATGCTGGTAAGAGATAGGATTTTAGTTAAAAGAGAAAAGTTAAAAGTTAAGTAATTAATGTAGAAATTCATTCAAAGAATGAATTTCTACTAAAATATTAAAGAATTATATAGGGGGACTTGAGTTATGAAGATATTTATAGATACAGCAAATGTAGATGAAATTATATCTGCAAATGATATGGGAGTTATTTGTGGGGTTACTACAAATCCATCTTTAATAGCTAAAGAAGGAAGAGACTTCAAAGAAGTAATAAAGGAAATAACTACAATAGTTGATGGGCCTATAAGTGCAGAGGTAATTAGCTTGAAACATGAGGAAATGATAGATGAAGGTGTTGAATTATCAAAAATTCATCCTAATATAGTTATTAAGATCCCAATGACTATAGAAGGATTAAAGGCAGTAAATGTACTATCATCAAAAGGAATAAAAACTAATGTAACCTTAGTTTTCTCTACTGCTCAAGCATTATTAGCTGCTAGAGCTGGCGCTACTTATGTAAGCCCTTTCATAGGCAGAGTAGATGATATTGGAAGTAAGGGAATAGAGCTGATAAAAGAAATTGCATCAGTTTTCAAAATACATGATATAGATACAGAAATTATAGCTGCAAGTGTTAGAAATCCTATACACAGTATAGAAGCAGCATTGGCTGGAGCGCATATAGCAACTATTCCTTACAACGTATTAGTTCAGATGAGCAAAAATCCATTAACAGATATTGGAATAGAAAAGTTTTTAAGTGACTGGAATAATAGCACTAGAAAATAGTATATTATATTTTAAATCATAGGGTATGGTCATTAACAATTTTTAAAGTTACTTTACAATGAAGACATCTTAAGTATTAGCAACAGATATTATAATTTATATCTAAATACTTTAGATGTCTATTTTTAATGGTTATTATTAAAAATAACATAAAACAAATATTAGGAGGGGTAAAATGAGAATTAAGGGAAACCTAAAAAAATTCTTAGCTTCAGTTTTAGCTTTTACTTTTGTTATTGGAAATCTACCAATGAATTTAGTAAAAGCGACAGCAGAAGAACTATCAACAAAAACAATTCAAATTCTTGCAACTACCGATTTGCATGGAAGATTTGCTCCATACGAATATGCTAGAGCTACAAGATCAGATGGAGGTCTAACTCAAATAGCTACACTTGTTAAGCAGGAAAAAGTTAAAAATGAGAATACTATAGTTGTTGATAATGGAGACACCATTCAAGGAAACTATAATCACTTGTTTTTAGAAGATGAATTTAACCCAATGGTACTAGGTATGGGTGAAATAGGATATAATTCTTATAACCTTGGAAACCATGAGTTTAATTTTGGAATGGATAAGCTATTTCAAATAGCAGAACAAGCAGAAAAAGCAGAAATATCTGTATTATGCGCAAATCTTTATAAAGATAATCAAAGAGTATTTGATGCATATAATATGGAAACTTTAGCTAATGGGATAAAAGTTGCAACAATAGGTGTTGTTACACCACATATTACTAAATGGGATGGACCAAATTTAGTTGGCTATACACCTACTAATCCATCACAAGAAGTTGCAAAAGTTATTGAAGAAATAAAGGCAGCTGGCGGTGCAGATGTATATGTAGTTACAGCACACATGGGTTTTGATAGTGAATATGGTAATGGAGATTCAGCAAAAGAAGTAGCTATAAATAATCCCGATGTAGACGTTGTCATAATGGGTCATAGCCATGATGCTGATAAAAATAAAACTGCGGGTAATGCTGTTTTAATACAACCAACAAATAATGGTGGAAAATTAGGAAAAGTAGAAGTAAGACTTCAAACTAATGGCACAGGCTATGAAATAGTAGAGAAAAAAGTAGAATTTTTAAACACAAAAGGTATAGCAGAAGATGCAGATTTAGCAAGTAAATTAAGTGGATATGACCAAAGAGCTAAAGCCGATGCAAGTGTAGTAATTGGTACATTAGAAGGAAAGGATTTAGCCGATAAAAATGAAATAGCAGATATTCCAGAATCACTAGTAAGAGATCAAGGAATAACTGACTTAGTAAATGAAGTTCAATTATATAATAGTAAAAAGCATCTAGAGTCAAAAGGAATAGATGTTAATACTGGATATCAAGTTTCAGCAGCAGCTTTATTTGATGCAACATCAAATATGAAGTCTGGAGATATTAAGAGATCAGATATTTCTAATATATATAAATATGATAATAAGCTTTACACAATAAAAACAAATGGAAAGCAACTTAAGAGATTTATGGAATGGACATCATCAATATATAATACATTTAAACCAGGAGATTTAACTGTATCATTAGACGAAAATATTAGATTATATCAATATGACATGTTTGATGGAATAAGCTACGAAATAAATATTTCTAAGCCAGCTGGAAGTAGAATTGAAAATGTTAAGTTTGAAAAGGATGGAAAAGTTGTTGAAGATAATGATGTAGTTTATTTATCAGTAAATAACTATAGATATGACTCAGTTCTTAATGCACCTGAAAACTCTGTTTTTGAACCTGGAACTCATGAAAAAATCTATGATACAAACAATGACACTATATCAGATATGAGAGATTTAATTATAGATTATATAACCGAAGTTAAAAGTGGAAGTATTACTAGAAATATTGACAACAACTGGAAATTAACAGGGGTTAATTATGATGAAACTCTAAGAGCGGAAGTTGTTAAGTTAGTTAATGATGGAGCCCTTAAAATACCCGTATCAGAAGATGGAAGAACTCCTAATGTAAAAAGTTTAACTATAAATGATCTAAAAGAGCTTTTAGAGGCTAATAACCTAGGACTTTTAGTAAATAAAAATATTAAAAGAGTTGAATTAGTAAGTTTCAATGATTTACATGGAAATGTACAAGAAAGTGGTAAAAATGTTGGAATAGCTAAGCTAGCATCAGCAATAAAGGAAAGAACTTCATTAAATGGATTCTCTAATTATGAAGCTATACCACTATCAGCTGGAGACTTATACCAAGGTACAGCAATATCAAATCTTACTAAAGGTGCTCCAGTGAGTGAATTCTTGAAGGATATAAACATACCTGCATCTTCAATTGGAAATCATGAATTTGACTGGGGAAAAGAATTAATTCCTACATGGGCAGAAAAAGGTAACTTTGATTTCTTGGCTGCTAATATTATAGATAAGAAAACAGGAAAACCTGTTGAATGGGCAAAACCTTATAAAATTATTGAAGTTGATGGAATTAAAATTGGATTAATAGGTGTTACAACACCTGAAACAGCTTATAAGACAACACCAGCAAATGTTGCTGACTTAATATTCGAAGATCCATCAATATCAGTTCAAAAATATACTGATAAATTAAGAAATGAAGACAAAGTTAATGCAGTAGTTGTATTATCACACTTAGGAGCAACAACAGATAAGGATAAAAAGCCTGTTGGAGAAGCTGTAGATTTAGCTAATAAAGTTAAAAATGTTGATGCAATTATAGCAGCTCATGATCATAAATTTACAAATGTTGAAGTTAATGGAGTTAAGATAATTGAAGCTGGATATAATGGTAGGGCTTTATCAGTATTAACCTTTGACTTTGATAATGCAGGAAAATTAACTTCACTTGGAGCTAAATTAGATGAACTTCACTTAAGAAGTGCTAGCATAGTACCAGATAAGACTTCAGCAGATATAGTTAAGAAATATGAAGCTGAATTATTACCAATATTAAGTGAAAAGGTAGCAGATTTAGATAAGGATTTATCTCATGATAGAAATGAAGGCCTTACTCCGTTGGGAACAGTTGTTTCAGAGACAATGCGAAAAATTACAGGTGTAGATATTGCAATAACTAATGGTGGAGGAGTAAGAGCTCCATTATCAGCAGGAGTATTAACAATTGGAGATCTATATACAATACTACCATTTGATAACACATTAGTAACAATGGAATTAAAGGGTTCAGATGTAAAAGCTGCTATAGAACATGGAATTATGCCAGAAAACTTTGGATGGGGACAATTCTCAGGAATAAAAGTTTGGTATGATAAAGATGCTAAAGCTGGAGAGAGAATTACTTCAATTAGATTAGAAGATGGAACTCCATTAGATATGAATAAATATTATACAGTTGTAGTTAATGATTTTATGGCAACTGGTGGAGATGGATATGACTTTAGAAATGCTAAAAATATGAAAGATACAATGCTTGTAATGAGAGACGAAATTATTGATTACTGGAGAGCAAATGGAGTAGATACAAATATAGTGAAGCTATTAATAGCTGGAGCAGATGACACTAAAGGTGAAGTTATAATTCCAGGAGATAATACAAATACAGGAGGCTCAAATAACAATTCAGGTAACACAAATAATCAAAATAACTTGCCAAACACAGGCGGACAAGATTCTGCAAATGTATTAATATTTGCTATGCTAATGTCTGGTATAGGTTATATCATGTTTAGAAAGAAAAACGAAGAAAAAATAAGTTAATACTTAAATCTAGGGGCTGCTTTTATGCGGCTCCTTTTCACTCTTTTATTATTAAATTCTCACTAAAAAATTACTTTGCAATTTATAAAGTTGTATTAAAAACGATATTTGGGAAATAATAGAAATATAATTAATTAAATTAATCTTGATAAATTGTTCTTATTAATTCATAATATAGATACATATATAAAATCTGTGAGATTCATATCTTAAATATTTATATCTGAAAATATCCCAACTAGGAATTATTTAAATTTAAAAAAGTTATTTTTATTATGAACATATAGTCATAATTAATTTATAAATGAAAATATTATATGGAGGTGTAATTTTGACTAAAGAAATGTATGAAAGAAAAACATTAGCTGAGTTAAAAGAAATTGCTAAGGAAATTAATATAAAAAATATAAGTAAGCTTAAAAAAAATGAACTTATAGATGCAATAATTGAAAATACTCCTAAGAGTATAGAAAAAAATGGAGTTGTATTACAAGAAAAAATAACTCCTAAGGTGAATGTAGAAGAAGTTAGTAATACTGTAACTACAGAAGTAAAGGAAGAAAATAAAGAAGAAAAAAGAGAAAGACTAAAAGTTATGATAAATGAATCTAATAGCGCTAAAGGTGTTTTAGAGATATTAGAAAATAATAGTTTTGGATTTTTAAGATGTAACAACTATCAAACAGGTGAAAATGATATTTATGTATCTCCATCTCAAATAAGAAGATTCAATCTTAGGACTGGTGATGAAGTAGAAGGAAAAGTAAGAGAAGCAAAAGATGGTGAAAAATTTAAGGCTCTACTTTTTGTCGAGAGAGTAAATGGCGAAAATCCTGAGCGAGCTGTTAGAAGACAGTCCTTTGAGACATTAACACCTATTTATCCTCAAGAAAGGCTACATTTAGAAACTAATGATGAAGGAGATTTATCTTCAAGATTAATGGATATAATTTGTCCTATAGGTAAAGGACAAAGAGGAATAATAGTAGCCCCTCCTAAAGCAGGTAAAACAACTTTATTAAAAAAAGTTGCTCAAAATATCTCTAAAAACTATCCCGATATTAAACTTATAGTATTGCTTATAGATGAAAGACCAGAAGAAGTAACTGACATGAAAAGATCTATAAATGGTGATGTTATTTATTCAACTTTTGACGAAGAGCCTCAAAATCATGCAAAAGTTTCTCAAATGGTACTAGAAAGAGCCAAAAGAATGGTAGAGCAAGGAAAAGATGTAGTTATACTACTAGATAGCTTAACAAGGCTATCAAGAGCTTATAACTTAACAATAACTCCAACAGGTAGAACTCTATCAGGTGGTTTAGATCCTGGAGCACTAATAATGCCTAAAAAATTCTTTGGAGCAGCTAGAAATATTGAAGAGGGTGGAAGTTTAACAATACTTGCTACAGCTTTAGTAGATACAGGCTCAAGAATGGATGATATGATATTTGAAGAGTTTAAAGGAACTGGAAATATGGAAGTTCATTTAGATAGAAAACTTCAAGAAAGAAGAATATTCCCAGCTATAGATATTTATAAATCAGGTACAAGAAAAGAAGATTTAATATTATCTGATGAAGAAAAAGAAGTTTCATATTCTATTAGAAGAGTAATGTATAGAGATGGTAATGTAGAAAATGTAACTGAAAAATTAATAAATATGCTTTCAAAAACAAAAAGTAATAAAGAATTTATTAATATATTTACTAAAAGTGAAATAGAGAGAAAGTAATATTTTGCGAAGCAATTTATTAGTGAAAAGTTAAGAGTGAAAGAGTAAAAAGTTGAGGATGTTTTGCCCTGCAAAACTTGAAATATATAGATGTAAAGCACCTTTTATTCAAAAATCCCGCAAGGATTTTATCCTTCACTTTTTCCCTATTCACTCTTTCACTTTTCCCTATTTATTTATTAGTTGGTTAGCTAATTTAACTATCTTTTCTTTAGAATAACAAGATGATATTTTAGATAACTTAAAACGCATTTTTTCTAATTCTTTAGGATTTGAAATCAAATTATCTATTTTGAAATTTAACTCTAAAAGATTGTCTACATATATAGCATATCCATTAGAAGTTAAGAATTCTACATTCTGAGTTTCTTGTCCTGGAATGGCAAATGGAATTAATAAAGGTAAGTTTTTTGTTATAGCTTCAGTAACAGTTAAACCACCAGGTTTACTTATTATCAAGTCAGAATATTCCATTAATGAATCGATATCTTTTGAAAAACCTAATATATGTAGTTTTTTATCTTTCATTGAATGGCTATATTCGTTTAATAAGTTATTCTTAAGCTTTTCATTTTTACCACAAACTACCGTTATTCTGAGTTTATGAGAATTATTCAATAATTCTTTTAAAACATAAGAAATATTTTTTAATCCCATACTTCCACTCATTAATAAAATATTAAAATAATCATCATTTTTAGCAGTTTTAATATCAGATTTATTTTCTAAGAATTCATCTTTTACAGGAATACCGAAAGAGAATATTCTTCTAGAATCTATTCCTCTGCTTGCTAAATTTTCTTTTGTATTTTCACTTGCAGTTATATAAGCATCAATATTTTTATCTATATATGTTGAATGAGCTTTAAAATCTGTTACTATAACAATTACAGGTTTATTTAAGCCTTTTTTCTTTAGTGACCCCATTATGTTTACAGCAAATGGATGAGTAATTAAAATTATATCTGGATTTACTGAATTTATTAATTTTGATATTTTTCTTTTAGTAAAGAAAAATACAAGAGATAATAGTTTATTTGTAAATCCAGTATCAGTAAGTTTATAGGCTAATCCATATGTCTTAGGGAAAAATGAAGCAGATATCTCATATCCGCTAATAAATAATTTGGTCAAAATCTTACTATTATTTTTCAAAAAATCATGGCGTATAACTTCATATCCAGACTTTTCAAAATTTCCAGATATAGAATTTGCAGCTTGATTATGACCCTCACCCGTAGAAGTTGATATTATTAAAATTTTCTTCATTATTATATAACACTCACTTTTCTAAATAACATAATATATTTTTAATAGAAATTAAAATAGTTTTGAAATTTATGACAATAAATAATTACTATATATATTATAATATAAATTTTAAAATAAAGTATAAAAAAGAAAAAATCTAAGATAAATTTAAGAAACTGAAGAAAAAATTAAGAAAATAAAGATAGTAAAGAAAAAATGGGAAAGACAATGTCTTTCCCAGAATTTCTATTTGTTAAGATTAAATCTCTTATTGAATTTGTCAACTCTTCCGCCAACATCAATGATTTTTTGTTTACCAGTGAAGAATGGGTGGCATTTAGAGCATATTTCTACTTTAAGTTCTTCTTTAACTGAACCAGTTGTAAAAGTATTTCCACATGCACACTTAACTACAGCTTCGTGGTTGTATTTTGGATGTATGCCTTCTCTCATATTTTTCACCTCTTTCGACTACTTAAATAACCATTTGAGTATATCATAGGAGAATAATTGAGTCAAGATAATTACATAATAAAATATCTTTGATTAGTTATAAGGTAAAATGCTATAATCTTAGTATATATCTAATGAAAAGGAGACGTATTATGAGTAAATTATATTTTAGATATGGTGCTATGAATTCAGGAAAATCAACACATCTTATGCAAGTAGCCTATAATTATGAAGAGAGAGGCATGAAGGTTATATTGATGAAGCCTCATACTGATAAAAAAGGTGGAGAGAAATTAATTTCAAGATTAGGTGTTGAAAGAAAAGTAGATTTAGTTGTTTATAATGAAGATGATGTATTAGAAAAGGTTAAAGAATATAAAGAAAAAAATGGGAATATAGATTGCATTTTAGTAGATGAAGTTCAATTTTTAAAGGCAAATCAAATAGATCAATTATTTGAATTAGCAATTGTTTTAGATATACCAGTAATATGCTATGGTTTAAGAACAGATTTTAAAATGCAAGGTTTTGAAGGAAGCACCAGATTATTATTGCTTGCTCATAGTATAGAGGAAATGAAGACAATATGTAAATGTGGAAGAAAAGCAGTTTTAAATGGAAGAAAAATTAATAATAGATTTGTATTCGAAGGAGAACAAATTGCTATAGACAATGTGGATAATGTAGAATATGAATCTTTATGTGGGCACTGTTATTTTAAGTACAAAAATAATTTATAAATAGGAAGAGTGGTAGAATGAAAAAGTGCGAGGTTGGAGGTCAAGCTGTTATTGAAGGTGTTATGATGAGAGGAAGCAAAGGTCAAGCTACAGCTGTTAGAACTCCAGATAAAGAAATAAAGATAGAATTTAAGAAAATAATTCCTATAACTAAAAAATACAAATTTTTAAATATTCCATTTATTAGAGGTATATTTGTGCTTTTAGATTCTTTAATTACAGGAATTAATACATTAAACTATTCAGCATCATTTTTTGAGGATGAAGATGAAATAGAATCAAAATTTGAAATATGGCTAAAAAATAAATTTGGAGATAAAAGTAATGACTTAATAATAGGAGCAACAATGATATTATCCTTTTTTATTGCTATAGGGTTATTTGTGGCTTTACCAACAGGGATAGCTTCTTTATTTAACATGAGATTAACTATGCCAGCAATAGCATTAAATTTAATCGAAGCTATAATTAGAATTGCAATATTACTTATATATATGTATTCTATAAGCAAGATGGAAGACATATATAGAGTATTTCAATATCATGGAGCTGAGCATAAATCAATATTCTGTTATGAATCAGGAGAAGAATTAACAGTAGAAAATGTAAGAAAGTTTGGTAGATTCCATCCAAGGTGTGGAACAAATTTCTTATTTTTAATTATGTTTGTTAGTATAATAATATTTAGCTTCACTGGTTGGGGAGGATTTTTTGAAAGACTTATACTTAGAATAGTCCTAATTCCATTCGTATCAGGAATAACATATGAATTAATAAGATGGCTTGGCAAGAATGACAATAAGTTATCAAAAATAATAGCATACCCAGGATTGAAACTTCAAGAGCTTACAACTAAGGAGCCAGATGATGATCAAATAGAGGTTGCTATTGCAGCTCTTATGAGTGCAGAAGGAATCAAGCCAAAAGAAAAGACTATTGGAGATTTATTAGATATAGGATCAAAAATATTAAAAGCAGAAGACATAGATACATATATGTTAGATGCCCAATTATTACTATGTAATGTTTTAGCAAAAGATAAGGTATATATAATAACAAATAGGGAAAAAGAAGTTTCAGCTAAAGATGAAAAAGAATACTTAAATTTAATAGAAAAAAGAAAAGGAAAAATGCCTATAAAATATATTTTAGGTGAAACAGAATTTATGGGATTAGACTTTGATATAGAAGAAGGAGTTTTAATACCAAGAGGAGACACTGAAATATTAGTTGAAGAAGTATTATCAGTTATAGGAGAAGATGATGAAATAGAAATCTGCGATTTATGTTCAGGAAGTGGAGCAATAGGTATATCTATTGCATCTTACAGAAAAAAAATAAGAGTAGATGAAATTGATTTTTATAATATTCCAGAGAAGATAACTAAAAAGAATATAGTTAAGCATGGGCTAGAAGACAGGGTTATCTTTATAAAGAGCGATTTGTTATCAGAAGCAATAAAAGAAGAAAAGAAATATAGTATAATAGTATCTAATCCACCATACATTAAAGCCTATGAAATTGATAATTTAATGGATGATGTTAAAAAATATGAACCACATACAGCTTTAGATGGTGGAGACGATGGATTAATATTTTATAGAAGAATAATAAAAGAAAGTAAGTATGTATTAAAAGAGAATGGGTTATTAGCATTTGAAATTGGTCATGATCAAGGAGAAGATGTTAGTGAGTTAATGAAAGAAGCTGGATTTTCTAATATAAAGTTAGTAAAAGATTTGGCAGGATTAGACAGAGTTCTACTGGGATACTTTAAATATTGATAAGTTTCTATCTCTTGTGATATAATATGGAGATGTTAAAAAATATAGTACGGAGTGATATTTATGTTATTAGATAAATTGGCTTTTATAGAAAATAAATATGATGAGTTATCTGTAAAGATATCAGATCCTTCAATAATGGCTAACCAAAGTGAATGGAGAAAGCTATGTAAGGAGCATGCTGATTTAGAAATTATAGTTACTGCATATAGAGAATATAGAACAGTTACAGATGATTTAGAAGCAAACAAAGAAATGTTATCAGAAGAAAGCGATAAAGAAATGAGAGAAATGCTTTCAGAAGAAATTTCATTGTTAGCAACAAGAAAAGAAGAATTAGAAAAGCATATACAAATTCTTTTATTACCTAAGGATCCAAATGATGATAAGAATGTTTTTGTAGAAATAAGAGGTGGTGCAGGTGGAGATGAAGCAGCATTATTTGCAGCAAATCTATTTAGAATGTACACAAGATATGCAGAAACACAAAGATGGTCAGTTGAACTAATGAGTGCTAACGAAACTGATATTGGTGGATTTAAAGAAGTAGTATTTATGATTAAGGGTTCAGGAGCTTACTCTAAACTTAAATATGAAAGTGGAGTTCATAGAGTTCAAAGAGTTCCAGATACAGAATCAAGCGGTAGAATTCACACATCTACAGCAACGGTAGCTGTATTACCAGAAGTTGATGACGTTGAAATAGAAATAAACGAAAAAGACTTAAGAATAGATGTATATAGATCTTCAGGTAATGGAGGTCAATGCGTTAATACAACAGATTCAGCAGTAAGAATCACACATTTACCATCAGGACTTGTTGTTGCATGTCAAGATGAAAAATCACAATTAAAAAATAAAGAAAAAGCTATGAAGGTTTTAAGGTCTAGATTATATGAAGCTGCAGAAGCTGAAAGAAGTGCTGGGATAGCAGAAGATAGAAAGAGCCAAGTAGGTTCAGGGGATAGAAGTGAGAGAATAAGAACTTATAACTACCCACAAGGAAGAGTTACTGATCATAGAATTGGATTAACACTTTATAAATTAGAATCATATTTGAATGGTGATATAGATGAAGTTATTAATGCATTAATTACAGCTGACCAAGCAGAAAAAATGAAAAAAATGGGAAATACTGACGCTATTTAATAAAAAAGCCTTGCATTTGATAATGTAGGGCTTTTAAAGTAGGTGGAAGAATGAAAATAAATAAAGCATTAAAAAAGGAAAGAAAGCACAAAAATCAATTCTTTATATTAATGTTCATACTATTTATAATACTTCCTTTAGTAGCTTTATTAGCAGAAATAAGAGCTATGTTCTTATGGATTTATCTATTAGTTTTAGAAGTATTAATAATAATATCATGTATAAGTAAATTAAATTATCACAGATTAAAGTTTTCGTGTATAAATAATAAGTTAAAATTTAAAAGTGGACTATTTTCTAAAGAGTCTGTTATACTATGTGATAAAGTAATTTCTGTTCATACTGATAAATTTAGAGAAGATATGGATATAGTAATTATGACTACGACCAGATTCAGGAATAAGTATTTGAAGCCTATAAGCAAGATATTTATTAAAAAATATCCAGAAGCTGCAGAAGAATATTTAAAAATAAAGAAAATTAATCCAGAAGAAACTTATTATTTTCAAGTTATAAGAAAAGGTGCTCTTAAAAAATATATTTTATTAGATGAAATATATAAAAATTGTGTTCGAGCATCATATACAGCTTCAGCTATAGAAAATATTAAAATAGCAAGAGAACAAATAGAAATATAAAGAGAAAGAGGGTAGAACTTTTGGAAACAAAGGTAGCTATTATAAAAGATATTGATAAAGATATTGAATATTTAATTGAAGCGGCAAAGATTATACATAATGGAGGAATTGTTGCATTTCCAACAGAAACTGTATATGGATTAGGTGGAAATGCTTTAAATGCTAAAGCTGTAGAAAAAATATTTAAAGCCAAAGGAAGACCACAAGATAATCCTTTGATAGTGCATGTATCTTCAAAAGAAATAAATTATTTAGTAAGTGAAGTGCCCGAAGTAGCACAAAAGCTTATTGATAAATTCTGGCCAGGACCTCTTACAATAATACTAAATAAAAAAGACATAATTCCAAATGAAACTAGTGCAAATTTAGATACAATAGGTATAAGAATGCCAAATAGTAATATTGCATTAAAACTTATAGAGTTATCAGGATATCCAATTGCAGCACCATCGGCTAATATATCAGGAAGGCCTAGTCCAACTGAAGTTGAACGCTGTATTGAGGATTTAAATGGAAAAGTGGACTATATACTTGGAGGAGAAAAAAGCAATGTTGGGGTTGAATCAACCATAGTTGACTGTACAGTATATCCTCCTATGGTCTTAAGGCCGGGTGGAATAACTTTAGAAATGTTACAAGAAGTTTGTAAGGGCATAAAGATAGATAAAGCAATACAAGGAAAACCAGATGAAAATCTAAGGCCAAAGGCGCCAGGAATGAAGTATCGACATTATGCACCTAAGGCAAAATTGAAAATAATAAAAGGAAATAAGCAAAAAACTATTGAAAAAATTAATGAAATAGTACAAAATTATATAGAAAATCAAAAAGAAGTTGCAATACTATCTACAGATGAATTATGTAGTAATTTTAATAGTGGTAAAGTAATTTCCTTAGGAAGTGAAAAAAATCTATACGATGTAGCAAGAAACCTATTTGAATCTCTTAGAGAGTGCGATGATTTAAATGTAGATGTTATTTTATGTCAAGCTTTTGATGAAGAAGGGGTAGGTTTAGCTATAATGAATAGATTAAATAAAGCATCAGGCTTTGACATATTAGAAGTATAATTAGGGAGGGAGGGGGAAACCTTTCCTTTTTTATTATAAAAAATTACCAATACAGTGATAGGAGGTACATTTTTATGAAAATAGCAATTGGATGCGATCATGGTGGAGTCGAATTAAAAGAAGAAATAAAAAAATACTTATTCGAAGCAGGTTATGAAACAAAAGACTTTGGAACTAACTCCAATGAATCTTGTGATTATCCAGATTACGCCATATTGGTAGCAGAAGCAGTAGCATCAAAAGAATTCGATTTTGGAATTCTAATATGTGGAACAGGTATAGGTATTGGTATTGCAGCCAATAAGATTCCTGGAATTAGGGCAGCACTATGCTCTGATACTTTTAGTGCACATGCAACAAGAGAACATAATGATGCAAATATATTAACTATAGGGCAAAGGGTTGTAGGACCAGGATTAGCATTAGATATAGTAAAAACATTTTTGAACACAAAGTTTGAAGGTGGAAGACATCAAAATAGAATTGATAAAATAACAGAGATAGAAAAGAAATATTATAAATAATAAAAATAAATAGCCGTAGGAGGAATATAAATGAGTAAAGTAACACAAATAGATCACCCATTAATATTACATAAATTAGCTTTTATAAGAAGTAAGGAAACAGGATCAAAAGACTTCAGGGAATTGGTAGAAGAAGTTTCAATGCTTATGGCTTATGAAGTAACAAGAGATTTAAGTACAGAAGAAGTAGAAATAGAAACACCAATTTGCAAAACAAAATGCAAAATGTTATCAGGTAAGAAGGTGGCTATAGTTCCTATATTAAGAGCTGGGCTTGGTATGGTAGACGGTATGCTTAAGCTTATACCAGCAGCTAAGGTTGGTCACATAGGTTTATATAGAGATGAAGAAACTCTTCAACCAGTAGAATACTTCTGCAAGTTACCACAAGATATAGCAGAAAGAGATGTAATAGTAGTAGATCCAATGTTAGCAACAGGAGGATCAGCTGCAGATGCTATAACTATGCTAAAGAAAAGAGGAGCTAAGAATTTAAGACTTGTATGCTTAATAAGTTCTCCAGAAGGTATTGAACTTGTTCAAAAGCTTCATCCTGATGTAGATATATATGTTGCAGGAATTGATGAGAAGTTAAATGAGCATGGATACATAGTCCCAGGACTTGGAGATGCAGGGGATAGATTATTCGGAACTAAGTAATTATTATGTAATTGGAAATGAGCTGTAGTAACAGCTCATTTTCAGACTGCTGACAAAG
>NZ_LBMX01000017.1:0-10149 GCF_001010885.1 Clostridium sp. C8
AGGGGGTTTTTCAACAAACTGGAAATGAGCTGTAGTAACAGCTCATTTTTTATGATTTTTTATTAGGCATTATAAAGATACGCAAATTTGATTTTAATTGTAGAAGAGTAACATAATAATTAAAGTTATATATGTGAACTTCGTTATCTTAAAATAATATTAAAAAAGACATCAAAATTTGTTTATGTAAAGTATAAAGTGTATAATTATATATACTACATATTTGTAGACTAAAATTATAGAACTGAATAAAGACTATGTAAAATAGAAATAGTATATAGTAGTGAAAAAATAATAATTTTATAATTTAATTAGGAGGAACCTAAAATGAATAAAAAAAAGGTAATAACTATATTTGGAACTAGGCCAGAGGCAATAAAAATGGCACCTTTAGTAAAAGAGTTAGAAAAAAGGGAAGGAATAGACTCTAAAGTTTGTGTCACAGCTCAACATAGAGAAATGCTAGACCAAGTATTAGATTACTTTGATATAAAACCAGATTTTGACTTAAATATTATGAAAAGTAAGCAGACTTTAACAGGAATAACTAATAAAGTATTAGAGGGATTAGAAGAAATATTTATACAGGAAAAACCAGATATGATATTAGTTCATGGAGATACAACTACTACATTTTCAGGGGCGCTTGCAGCTTTTTATCAACAAATTAAAGTTGGACACGTAGAAGCAGGCCTTAGGACATTTGATAAATATTTTCCATTTCCAGAAGAAATGAATAGAAAACTTACGGGAGCTTTAGCTGATTTACATTTTGCACCAACAAAAGGCTCTAAAGCTAATCTTTTAAGAGAAGGCGTAAGCGAGAATGATATTTATATAACAGGAAATACAGTTATTGATGCTATGGCTCATACAGTTAAAGATGATTATATATTTGATAATGACATATTAAATGAAATAGATTTTAAAAACAAAAAAATAATAATGGTAACTGCCCATAGAAGAGAAAATTGGGGAGAAGGAATAGATAATATTTGTGAAGCATTAAATAAAATAGTTGATGAAAATAAAGATGTTGAACTTATATATTTAGTTCATTTAAACCCAGTAGTAAAAGATGTTGTTTACAGTAAATTAGGAAATAAAGAAAGAGTGCATCTATTACCTCCATTAGACACTAACGAAACTCACAATTTAATGAATAAGTGTTTTATGGTAATGACAGATTCAGGCGGACTACAAGAAGAAGCTCCCCATCTAGGAAAACCTGTATTAGTGCTTAGGGATGTTACAGAAAGGCCAGAGGCAGTAGAATATGGAACAGTAAAATTAGTTGGAACAGATATTAATAAAATAGTAACAGAAGCTAATAATTTAATAAATAACAAAGATGAGTATATGAAAATGAGTAAAGCGGCTAATCCATATGGGGATGGTTTGGCATCAAGAAGAATTGCAGATATAATAGAGAACTATTTTTCAATAAGAATGGTAGAAACTGAAGAATTTATAAGATAAATCATAAAAAGATGAAATTCTAGTTGATTAAAAGGGAGAAAGTGGTATAATTAAATTATGTTAATTGTTTAACAAACATGAAATTATTTTAATTATATAGAGGAGGATGTAAATTATGAGAGAAGTAGTAATTGCAAGCGCTGTAAGAACTGCTATTGGGTCTTTCGGCGGGGGCTTAAAAGATGTATCAGCAGCAGATTTAGGAGCAATAGTAATAAAGGAAGCAGTAGCTAAAGCAGGTATAAAGGGTGAATTAGTAGAAGAAGTAGTAATGGGTAATGTAATTCAAGCAGGCCTTGGACAAAATGTTGCAAGACAAGCAGCAGTAAAGGCTGGATTACCAGTAGAAGTTCCTGCAATGACAATAAATAAAGTTTGTGGATCAGGATTAAGAACAGTTGCATTAGCAGCTCAAATGATAAAAGCTGGAGATGCAGATATAGTTGTGGCAGGTGGTATGGAAAACATGTCTCAAGCTCCTTACCTATTAAAGACATCAAGATGGGGTCAAAGAATGGGAGATGGAAAAATGGTTGACTCTATGATAAATGATGCATTGTGGGATGCATTTAATAATTATCATATGGGAGTAACAGCAGAAAACATAGCTAAAGAGTGGAACTTAACAAGAGAAGAGCAAGATCAATTTGCACTTAATTCTCAATTAAAAGCAGAAGCAGCAATTAAAGAGGGAAGATTCAAAGATGAAATAGTACCGGTAGTTATTCCTCAAAGAAAAGGAGATCCGAAGATTTTCGATACAGATGAATATCCAAGGTTTGGAGCTACAATTGAAGGAATGGCCAAATTAAAGCCAGCTTTTGTAAAAGATGGTACAGTGACAGCTGCAAATGCATCAGGAATAAATGACGGAGCTGCCGCTTTTGTAGTAATGAGCGCTGAAAAAGCAGAAGAATTAGGAATAACTCCATTAGCTAAAATAGTTTCTTATGGACAAAGAGGATTAGAACCATCAATAATGGGATATGGGCCATTCCATGCAACTAAGAAAGCTTTAGAAGTAGCAAATTTAAAAATAGAAGATTTAGATTTAATAGAAGCTAATGAAGCATTTGCAGCACAAAGTTTAGCAGTAGCAAAAGACTTAAGCTTTGACATGAGTAAAGTTAATGTAAATGGAGGAGCTATTGCATTAGGTCATCCAGTAGGAGCATCAGGTGCTAGAATATTGGTTACATTATTACATGAAATGCAAAAAAGAGATGCTAAAAAAGGCTTAGCAACTTTATGTATAGGTGGAGGAATGGGAACAGCACTTATAGTTGAAAGAAAATAGTAAAAGTTAAATGTTAATTATATAAACTTTCGATAATAAAATATCGGAAGTTTATTTTTTTTATGAATTATAACGTGAAAAATAGAAAACAATATTATATAAATGGGTAATTGAATGATTTTATTTATAATAATAACTAAAGCTGGTAAAAATAACATCATTAAGATATATTTATTAACAAAAATTTTAAAAAAACAAATAAAAATGAATAAATAAATAAATGGTTATTCATTTTTTATAAATATAAGTATCATTTATATTTATAAAAAAATTTTTTTTAGTGCTATAAAAGGTGTTAAAATACAATTGTTGGAAAAAAATGTATATAAAACTTAATATGAAAATGATATCATAAATAGAAAATCGCAAATTCAATAATTAAAATATTCTGAAAAATGAATAATATTCTTTTGTTTTAGCTATATGTTAAGAAAATGTAAACAAAAGTGAATCGAAGTAAGTAAAATCAATATAAACTCTCATAACAACTAAATATAGCCGTTAGAAGTGTTATATCAACTAAAATCACATTTTCATTAATGTTTTCAGAGTACTATAATAACAAGAGTTAGTTCGAGGTGAAGATAAGATGAGTAGAGAAATGAATAAGATGGTATCAAAATTAATTAAATATGATTTAATGGTTGTATTCATTTTTGCACTTATATTATCTATTCTGATTGATTTGAAAGTGGTCTTAATTTTTGCATTGGGTGTAATGATAGCATTATTAAACACTATAGCTAGTGGATTAATTTTAGAGTACTCATTAAAAAATGATAAAAAAACAATATTAATTCTTAGCTATATAATAAGAATACTAATCATCATTATTATAGCATTGCCATTTTTGAATAATTTAATACAACTTATAACATATCTTATAGGCTATATATTACATTTTGTTGTAATAATATTTTATTGGATAAAGACGGGGAAAGGAAGTGATTAGGTGGAACCACTAAAACCAATATGGTCTTATGTTATTGGACCTATTAAGATTGATTTAGCTCCAGAGGTGGTAATTCAATGGATAACTATTGGAATAATAGCTATTGTATCTATGTGGGCAACAAGAAATATGAAACTTAGACCTAGTAAAAAACAAACTGTAGTAGAATATATATATACTATGTTAAAAAATGTAGTTACTGCCAATATGGGAGAAGAATTTTTAGAACTCCTTCCTTTTATAGGGAGTTTAGCAGTATTCTTATTGTTTATGAACTTTACTGGATTAGTAGGACTACCTGTACCTACAAAAAACTTTAGTGTGACAATAGGATTAGCCCTAATTACATTTTATATGGTACAATTTTATACAATACGTAAGTGTGGATTTAAGAGCTATTTTAAAGGGTATACATTCCCTATTGCTATAATTACACCAATAAATATATTAGAAAGAATAATGCTACCAATATCATTATCACTAAGATTATTTGGTAATATTCTTGCAGCTACATTCTTGGTAGAATTATGTTATGAGGCATTACACCATATAGGATTTATAGCTCAAATAGGAATACCAATACCATTACATGCGTACTTTGATATTTTTGATGGTGGTATTCAAACAGTTATATTTGTAATGTTAACTATGATTAATATTAAAATGATCGCAGAACATTCAGAACACTCAGAACACTAATTTTGTTTAAGTATTTATATATATGTTTCAATTAATAATCTACACCGTTACGATTTTATAAACTTAAAGATTAATAAACTTATTTAAGTGTGGAGTATTTATTACAACTTATATATTAATTTTTAATTATATAATATTATATTGTTTTATTTTAAAGGAGGATTTTTATTATGGACACAACATCAATGAGAGCATTAGCAGCTGCTATAGCAGTATTAGTAGGTATAGGAGCAGCAATAGGAATAGGAAATGCAACAGCTAAAGCTGTAGAAGGAATATCAAGACAACCAGAAGCAAGTGGTAAGATTACTACTGCATTAATGCTTGGAGCTGCTTTCGCAGAAGCAACTGCTATTTATGGATTATTAGTATCAATTCTTTTAATATTTGTTTTAAAATAGTGTCTTAGGGCTCCAGAAGGGAGGCAGTAATATATGTTAATGGAAATAAACCCTAGTACCCTTATAGCTACTATTATTAACTTTATTATTCTTTTTGTGGTTTTAAAATATAAGTTTTTTGATAAAGTTAAGGCTATTATTGATGAACGGGAAAATCTTATCAATGAACAACTAGATAATGCTGAAGAAGAAGCTGAAAAAGCTAGAATGTTAGCTATAGAAAATGAAAGAATATTAAAAAATGCTAGAGAAGAAGGGAAGTTAATTACAGAAAGACATAAACAAAAGGCTGAAAAGATATATGATGAAATAGTGGAAGAAGCTAATCAAGAAGCTAAAATCATTTTAGAAAGAGCTAAAGTTGAAATAAATAGAGAAAAAGAAAAAGTAGAATATCAATTAAAAAAAGAAGCTATAGATTTAGCTATCGAACTTTCTAAAAAAGTTATAGAAAAGAATATAGATGAAGAAAAGAATAGAGAGCTAATTGGAGAATTTATAACTAAGGTAGGTAATTCATAATGTATGAATATTTAGACCGTAGATATGCTCTAGCTCTATATGAAGTAGCAGAACAAAAAGGGAAAGTTCAAGAGTATCTACAAGACTTACGAGAAATATGTAGCCTTATAGATACAAATAAGGAATTCTACGAAGTAATTAAGCACCCTCAAATTAGTACTAAAAAGAAAAAGAGAACCTTTATAAATATTTTTAAAGGGCATATAGATGAGGAATTATTATCATTTTTATTAATTCTTATAGAAAAAGATAGAATACTTTATTTAAAAGAAAAACTTAGAGAAATGGAAAAAATTGATTTAGAGAGAAAAAACACTCTAAATGGTATAGTAAAAACTACAGTTCCCTTAAATGAAGAAGAGTTTAATAATTTAATAGCTACATTAGAAAAAAAATATAATAAGAATATTATATTAGAGCAAGTTATTGATGAAAGTATTCTTGGTGGAATATATGTAAGAATTAATAATGATGTTATAGATGGAACTGTTAAATCTAAATTAGAGGAACTAAAGGAATTAATGCTTAGAACAGAATAGAGGTGAAGGTATGAATATTAAGCCTGAAGAAATAACTTCCATAATTAAAAAGGAAATTGAAAGATACGAAAAAGAAATAAAAACTGTAGACTCAGGAACTATAATACAAATTGGTGATGGTGTGGCAAGAGTTTATGGATTAGATGATTGTATGGAAGGTGAATTACTAGAATTCCCTAACAATATTTATGGTATGGCTTTAAACTTAGAACAAGATAATGTAGGTTGCGTTCTTTTAGGATCAGAAGAGGGAATTAGAGAAGGCGACATAGTTAAAAGAACAAATAAAATTGTTGAAGTACCAGTAGGAGAAGCGTTATTAGGAAGAGTAGTTAACTCACTTGGAGCTCCAATAGATGGTAAAGGACCAATAAATAATTCGGGTTATAGGCCTATAGAAGTTCCAGCTCCTAGTATTATAGATAGAAGCTCTGTTAAGGAACCTTTGCAAACTGGAATAAAAGCAATAGACTCTATGATTCCAATAGGAAAAGGACAAAGAGAACTTATAATTGGAGATAGACAAACAGGTAAAACGGCTATAGCTCTAGATACAATAATAAATCAAAAAGGTAAAGATGTAATTTGTATATATGTTGCTATTGGACAAAAACAATCAACGGTTGCAAATATAGTTAATACCTTAGAGGAATTTGGAGCTTTAGATTATTCAATAGTTGTAAGTGGTACAGCATCAGAATCAGCACCGTTACAATATTTAGCTCCTTATGCAGGATGTAGCATGGGTGAGTATTTTATGAATCAAGGAAAAGATGTACTTATAATATATGATGACCTTTCTAAACATGCAGTAGCTTATAGGACTATGTCATTACTACTTAGAAGACCACCAGGTAGAGAAGCTTATCCAGGAGATGTTTTCTATATTCATTCAAGGCTTTTAGAAAGAGCTGCAAAGTTATCTAAGGAAAACGGAGGAGGATCCCTAACAGCTCTTCCAATAATAGAAACATTGGCAGGGGATGTAACTGCGTATATACCAACTAATGTTATATCAATAACAGATGGTCAAATATTCTTAGAATCTGATTTGTTCCACTCTGGACAAAGACCAGCAGTTAATGCAGGTATATCAGTATCAAGAGTTGGTGGAAATGCTCAAATCAAGGCAATGAAACAAGTTTCAGGAACGTTAAGACTTGAATTAGCTCAATATAGAGAGCTTGAATCTTTTGCTCAGTTTGGTTCGGATTTAGATAAAGATTCTAAAAAGAGGCTTGAAAAAGGTAAGAGACTGGTAGAAGTATTAAAGCAAGATCAATACTCACCTATGGAAGTAGAAGAACAAATTGTGATTTTATATGCAATAGTAAAAGATTTCTTATCAGATATAAAAGTTAGTGATGTTAGAAAGTTTGAGAGAGAACTTTTAGAATATATGGATACTCACCACAGAGATTTATTAAAGAAAATAGTAGATGTAAAATCATTAACTGATGAAATAAAAATAGAATTAGAGAACTCTATAGTAGAGTTTAAGAAATTATTCTTACAAGATGCATAGCTTAAATAGCTATGCACTTCTTTAGGAGGTGGAAATTTGGGATCAGCAGGACTTATAGAAATAAAGAGAAGAATAAAGTCGGTTGAAAGTACAAGAAAGATAACAAAAGCTATGAATCTTGTAGCCACTTCTAAACTTAGAAAAGCAAGGAAAGAGCTTAATGATAATGAGGAACACTATAAATTATGTGAAGAGATATTATATAATCTAATGTCAGCATTACCAGAGGAATATGAAAGTTCTTTCTTTAAAAAAGCTTCTAAAGATTTAGATAAACTATATATTGTTATAGCTTCTGATACAGGTCTTTGTGGAGGCTTTAATGGGAATATAGCTAATAATATGAATGAAATGATTAAGGATAAAGAATCAGCTAGAATAGTTGTTGCAGGAAGCAAAGGTATTTCTTATATGAGGAAATATGGCTTTGATACAGTTAGAGAATATGTAGAAATTCCTGACATACCTACAATAAAAGAAGTAAGATCTATATATGAGGATGCTTTATATATGTTTAAAACTGGAGAAATAGGTGAAGTTAATATAGTATTTACAGAATTTAAATCTCCTATAAAGCAGGAAGTAAAAATAGAAAAGCTATTCCCAATAGAAATGGAAAATATAAAGTCAGAACAATTATTAATTGAACCTAGTTTAGAAGAGGTTTTAAATTCAAGTTTAGATGTATATTTTAAGAGTAAATTAAGAAGAGCTATGTTGCATTCAAAAGTTAGTGAACAAAACGCTAGAATGACTGCTATGGATGGAGCAACACAAAATGCTAATGATATATTGCAATCTTTAAATCTTAAGTATAATAGAATAAGACAAGGAATGATAACACAAGAGATATCAGAGATTGTAGGAGGAGCAGAAGCTCAAAAATAGTAAGGAGGTATTACTATGCCTGAGAGAATAGGAAAAGTAGTTCAAGTAATTGGACCAGTAGTAGATATAAAATTTGATTCAGATGGACTTCCTAATATCTATAATGAGATTAGAATAGATATGGGAGAAAAACTACTAATAGTAGAAGTTGAACAGCATATGGGAGATGATATAGTTAGAACTATAGCTATGGAATCTACTGATGGATTAAAAAGAGGAATGAAAGCTGCTGATATGGGAAGATGTATATCTGTTCCAGTTGGTAGAGAAGTATTAGGAAGAGTGTTTAATGTTCTTGGCCATCCTATTGATAATGCTGGAGATGTAGATATTAAAGAAATGTATCCAATTCATAGACCAGCACCAAGTTTTAAGGAACAATCTTTAGAACCACAAATGTTTGAAACAGGAATAAAAGTTATAGATTTATTAGCTCCATATCAAAAAGGTGGAAAGATAGGTCTATTCGGTGGAGCTGGAGTTGGTAAAACAGTTCTTATACAAGAATTAATAAATAATATAGCAAAAGAACATGGAGGTCTTTCTGTATTTACAGGGGTTGGAGAAAGATCAAGAGAAGGTAACGATTTATATTATGAAATGAAAGAGTCTGGAGTTATAGACAAGACAGCTTTAGTATTCGGACAAATGAATGAATCACCAGGAGCTAGAATGAGAGTTTCATTAACTGGGTTAACTATGGCTGAATACTTCAGAGATCAAGGTCAAGATGTTCTTTTATTTATAGATAATATATTCAGATTCACACAAGCAGGATCAGAAGTTTCTGCATTATTAGGAAGAATTCCTTCAGCAGTTGGATATCAGCCAACTCTTGCAACGGAAATGGGAGCTCTTCAAGAAAGAATAACATCAACAAAAAATGGATCAATTACATCTGTTCAAGCAGTATATGTACCAGCAGATGACCTTACAGATCCAGCACCAGCAACAACATTCACTCACCTTGATGCAACAACAGTTTTATCAAGAAGCATAGCTGAACTTGGAATATATCCAGCTGTTGATCCATTAGAATCAAACTCAAGAATATTAGATCCAAGAGTTGTTGGAAGAGAACATTATGATGTTGCTACTGAAGTTAAAAATATTTTAGAAAGATATAAAGAACTACAAGACATAATTGCAATTCTTGGAGTTGATGAATTATCAGATGAAGATAAAAAAGTAGTTGCTAGAGCAAGAAGAGTTCAAAGGTTCTTATCACAACCATTTACAGTTGCAGAGCAATTTACAGGAATGCAAGGAAGATATGTACCAGTAAAAGAAACTGTAAAAGGATTTAAAGAAATTTTAGACGGTAAGCATGATGATTTACCAGAATCAGCATTCTTATTTGTAGGGTCTATAGAAGAAGCTATAGAAAAAGCTAAGACCTTAAGATAGGGGATGAATTTATGAGTAAGACTTTCAAAGTAAGTATAATTGCTCCTGGAAAAGCTCCAATAAAGATGGAAGCTGAGAGACTGACTACATTAACTAAGGATGGGCAAATTGAATTTAAAGCAAATCATGCACCGATAATAGTAAGTACTATTCCAACTTCGACTCTTATAGTAAATGGCGATAAAAAAGAAGAAGTATTTACATCGTCAGGAATCATTTATATAAAAGAAAATGAACTAAAGTTTTGCTGTGATGCTGTGGAAAGACCTACAGATATAGATTTAGAAAGAGCTGAAAAATCAAAGGATAGAGCTGAAAAAAGATTGAAAGAAAATAAAAATATAGATGTAGAGAGAGCAAAGCGAGCACTTGCAAGAGCTAATGCAAGAATTAATATTATAAGTATTAATAATTAAATTTATAAAAAGATAGAGGAATAA
>NZ_LBMX01000018.1:0-6211 GCF_001010885.1 Clostridium sp. C8
TTATTCCTCTATCTTTTTATATTTTTTTGAATATTTTTATAGTGCACAGTGTATAATTATCAATTTTTTGCATAAGGTAACGGATATTGGGTAACAAGTAACAGTTAATGAGTAAAGTGAAAGTGAAATAGAATATATGGAAAAGTTAGAGAGGAAATTCTCGCAGGATTTTTGGATAAAAGGTAGTTTACACATATAGTTTAAGTTCTACCTAGCAAAATATCATTAAATTGTTATTTGTTAATTGTTAATTGTCAATTGACTAAATACTGACAATTAATCACAAATTTCAACTTAATTTATATATTATATTATAGCTATTAATTTTGAATAAAAAAAAATAAACTGGACAATAATTTAACTGAAAGGTAGGGGGATATTATGAAGAAAATGATGAAGGTGATATCTACTATAGTCTTATCTTTAATAGTTATTGGTGCAGTTCCAACTAAATCTGAGTTACCCTCTGATAATTTTGATTTTATAGAAAATCAAATTAAAGAAAGCAGTGAATTTATTCAAAATGGAATTAAGGTAGAATATAGTGTAAGTCAACCAATTAGTAAAGAGATTTCTAGAATTGAAAAATACTTCAATTTAAATTTTCACAAAAATGTACAAACTGATGGAAATAGTATCATTTATGATGATTCAACCAAACAAATAAAAGCATTAGTATGGAGTGATAATGAAAACACAAAAGTTCAAATAATCTATATAAATAATGATAAAAATGCTAATACTTTTCATTTAAAGAAGGAATTAAATCAAATGCAAAATATTGCAGCGAAAAATATAAAATATTTTAATTTTATAAAGGTAAAAATAATAGAAGAGCGAAAGCAGAATCTTTTAGAAATACTAAAGAACAATATAGATAAGGATACTTTAGAAATAATGGATATTCATAATGGATCAGTAGGAAAAGCAAATTTATATGATGGTAATAAGGTTAATATAGGATTTGTTAAATACGATACAGGAGAATATTTAGTTATTGGAACACCAGTGATATTCATAACATACTAACAATTCATTATGGAGGATAATATGGAAAAAATTATAGTTGAAGGCGGTAATAAACTAAATGGTGAAGTGAATATTAGTTTAGCTAAAAATTCTGTTTTACCAATAATAGTTGCAAGTATTTTAAGTCCAAATGATATTATTATTAATAATGCACCTATATTAGAGGATGTAGTAGTTTTAAGCGACTTATTAACAGGCATGGACTGTGAAATTAAAAATGATTCAAATGGAAATCTTAAAATAAATACATCGAATATAAAAGAAAGTAATATGAATAGCGAATTAATAAGAAAAATGAGGGCATCCTTTCTTATTATGGGACCTATGTTATCAAGGTTTGGCAAATGTAAAATATCTATGCCAGGAGGATGTAATATAGGAAGTAGACCAATTGATTTGCATTTAAAAGGCTTTAAACTTTTAGGGGCAGAAATTGAAATAGGACATGGTTTTGTAGAAGCTAAAGCTAAAAAGTTGAAGGGAAATAGAATTTATTTAGATTTTCCATCAGTGGGAGCAACAGAAAATTTATTAATGGCATCTGTTTTAGCTGAAGGAACAACTATTATTGAAAATGCTGCTGAAGAACCTGAAATATGGGATTTGGCTAATTTTTTAAATTCTATGGGAGCTAAGGTTACTGGAGCAGGAGTAGGTAAAATAACAATAGAAGGAGTAGATTCCTTAAAAGGAATAAGCTACACACCGATATACGATAGAGTTGAAGCAGGAACCTTCATGGTTGCAGCAGCAATTACAAATAGTAAAATAACAATAAATGGAGCTAATGAAGAACAATTAAGACCAACTATAGAAAAATTAAAAGAGTGCGGAGTAAAATTTGAAAATATAAAAGAAAATGTTATGCTTGTTGATGGAACTGGTATAAAAAATTCAGTTGATATAAAAACATTACCTTATCCTGGTTTTCCAACAGATATGCAAGCTCAAATGATGACATTATTAGCCGTAACAAAAGGATCAAGTATAATAACAGAAACTGTTTTTGAAAATAGATTTATGCATGTTGCAGAATTAGTGAGAATGGGTGCAAATATTAAAATTGATGGAAGAACAGCTATAATAGAAGGTGTAGAATCATTAACAGGATGTGAAGTTAAAGCCACAGATTTAAGGGCTGGTGCAGCAATGATATTAGCAGGATTAGTAGCTCAAGGAAAAACAGAAATAAGTGATTTATATCACATAGATAGAGGATATGTAGATATAGAAGAGAAATTTAGAGGTTTGGGAGCTAATATATATAGGGTTGATAAATAATAAGTATATTTAAATAGATATAGCTATATTCGCCTAATTAAAGAACTTAGAATAAATTCTAAGTTCTTTAATTTTATTTTGCTTCGCAAAATAAAAGTTAAAAAATGAAGGAGTGAAAAAATTATGTAGGAAAATTATTAGGGTATTTTTTTATAGATATTTTCATCTACTTAAGGTAAGCCCTGTTCATTGTTACCGTATACAAATTATAATCAGAAACTGTGAACTGTGCCTTGTGAACTTTTAATTGAACCAAGTAACTTAACATAAAAAATAAAAAATAAAGTATACTTGATAAATTTAAACATATATTAAATTGAACTTAATTTAAAAGGGGGAATACGATTGAAAAATACTTTGAAATCACTTGAAGGATTATTATCACTTATAG
Organism: Clostridium sp. C8; assembly: GCF_001010885.1. NCBI lineage: Bacteria > Bacillati > Bacillota > Clostridia > Eubacteriales > Clostridiaceae > Clostridium > Clostridium sp. C8. The sequence goes on from NZ_LBMX01000018.1 coordinate 2,702, forward strand.
TCTTCAGCTTATTAATTTTAATATCAATGATAGTAATTCCTATGTTAGTAATTAAATCATCTCCGGTAAGTGCTCATGAAGAAAATGGGCTAAACATATCTGAGGAGAATAATAAGGAAGAGGTAAGTTATGTTAGATTAAGTGGTAATGAAACTATAAAAGTCCACATTACAAATACAGATAAGATTATAGAAATTCCTTTAGAAGAATATGTGAAAAGTGTTGTTTCAGGAGAAATGCCAGTTAGTTTTGAAATTGAGGCGCTAAAATCTCAAGCTGTAGCAGCAAGAACATATGTAGCAGCAAAAAAAACTAGACCTTGCAATGAAGCTAAGGGCGGAGATGTATGTGATACTACTCACTGTCAAGTTTTTATAACTAAAGAAAGTCGATTAGAAAAATGGGGTGATCAAGGAAATGAATATTGGGCTAAAATATCAGAAGCTGTTGATGCAACAAAAGGTATGGTTTTAACATATGATAATGAATTAGTACAATATCCACAATTTTTCTCTACAAGTTCAGGAATGACGGAAAATGCTGTGGATGTATTTTCAAGCGATGTTCCTTATTTAGTATCTACAGAAAGTAAGGGAGAAGAAATAGCACCCAAATATGAAAGTGAGTTTAAATTTAACATAGGTGAATTCGTAAGTAAGGTAAATGAAAAATATCCAAATGCAAATTTAAATGAAAAAACTATAAAAGAAAATATAGAAATCTTAAGTAAAAGTGAAGCTGGGGGAGTAAAAGAAATCAAACTTGGAGAAACTAAAGTTAAGGGATTAGATTTTAGATTAACACTTGGATTAAATTCTACTAACTTTAAATTTAGTATAAATGAAAATGAGATAGTATTTAACTGTAAGGGATATGGTCATGGCGTCGGAATGAGTCAATGGGGAGCTAATGTTATGGCTAAAGACGGTAAAAAATATGATGAAATATTAAAACATTATTATACAGGAACTAAGTTAAAGGAAGTAAAATTTGATTAGAGATATATAGTATTAAATTATTATAAAGTTTACATTTTATTGAAAGAAGTAGATATAAGGCTTTAAAAGCATTATATTGCTTCTTTTTTTGTGTGTAAGAATAATATTATTGGACAGAAAAAATAAAAAAATGGTGGTAAATGTAGAAATTTGATGTAAATAAATCCAAAGTTCATTGTATTAATTTATTATAACGGGCAAGAATACAAAAAGGAGGTGTTGATATGGACCAAAATAAGAAAGATAAGGCAAAAGACTTTTTCAGAAAGGAGGGCTTTTATTTAGTACTATTCCTTTGCTTATGTATAATTGCTACTGTTGCTGTTGTTACTACAAGAAAAAACAGAGCATTACAACAAAGCAATAAATCAGAAAACGAATTTACTTTAAATGTTGAAGATAAAGCAACTTCAGAAGTACAAAAACAAAATGCTGATAGGGTAGAAAATGATCAGAACAACGAATTAGCACAAGAAGAAATTGCATCCACAGAAGAAGATGTTAATGTTTCTACTGGAACTAATATAGAAGTTAAATTTTCAAATCCTATAGATGGGTTGCTTTCAAGAAGCTACTCCTATCCAAAACCACAAGTTATAAGTGAAGGAGTTAGCAGAAACATTAGAGGAATAGATATAAAAGCTAGTGTTGGAACAGAAGTTAAGGCTGCAGCAGTAGGTGAAGTAAAAGAAGTTTCAAGTAAAACTGAAGAAGGCAATTACGTAGTTATTGCTCATGCAAATGGGCTGTACACAAAATATTGTAATCTTGCTAAAGATATAAAAGTAAATGTTGGAGATAAAGTAACAGAAGAAACTGTAATAGGAACTGTTGGAGATAGCTCTGTAATATTTAAAAATAGCGAATTTGGAGAGCATTTAAATTTACAAGTTCAAAATTCAGAAGGAAAAGATATAGATCCAACAACATATTTTACATTTAATGAAGAGTAATAAATAATAATTCATCAGTCATTAAAAATAAATGGCTGATGAATATATTAAGGCTAATGGTCACCTATAATAAGTTATCAAAAAAAAGGAGGTAATGTTTTGAAAGATTATATAGAAGAAAGAGTTTTAGAAGTAGCAAAATATATTATAGATTCAAAAGATACAATCAGAAAAACTGCTAAGGTATTTGGCGTAAGTAAAAGCACTATTCATAAAGATATGACTGAAAGATTACCTAAGATAAATCCAGTAATTGCAGAACAAACTCATTCAATATTAGAGCTGAATAAGGCAGAAAGACATATCAGAGGCGGAAAAGCCACTAAGATGAAATATAAAACAGCAGAGTAGTAATTGATTACAAAATTGATACAAATATATTGAAGGATTACCATATTCCATATATAATAAGAAATAGAGCAATCGAAAAATGTAAAATAAGAGCGATTTGTAATAATATATATTGTGATAGAGTAGGAGTGAGTAAGGAATGTGGTTTTGGAGAAATAGGAGCGATTTAGGAATAGACTTAGGAACAGCAACTGTTTTAGTTTATGCTAAAGGTAAAGGTATAATATTAAAAGAGCCATCAGTTGTAGCAATAAACAAAAATAACAATAAAATACTTGCGGTTGGAGAAGAAGCAAGAAGAATGATTGGAAGAACTCCAGGTAACATAGTTGCGGTCAGACCATTAAGAGATGGAGTTATATCAGATTATGATATAACAGAAAAAATGTTAAAAGAGTTTATTAAAAAAGCATATGGGAAGAGTAAGATTACAGCTCCTAAAGTAATGGTATGCGTTCCGTCACAAGCCACAGAAGTGGAAAAAAGAGCAGTTATTGATGCTGCAAGAAATTCTGGAGCAAAAAAAGTACATTTGATAGAAGAACCTTTAGCAGCAGCAATAGGTGCAGGTTTAGATATAACTAGACCTACTGGATCTATGGTAGTAGATATTGGTGGTGGAACTACTGATATAGCTGTAATATCGTTAGGGGGAGTTGTAGTAAGATCATCTATAAAGGTAGCTGGGGATTCTTTTGACGATGCTATAATAAAGTACGTAAGAAATAAGTACAAGATAATGATAGGTGAGAAAACAGCAGAAGAATTAAAAGTAACTATAGGATCAGCATTTAAGGGTTCAAGGAACTTAACTTCTAATATGAAAGGAAGAAATTTAATTACAGGATTACCAGATGAAATTTCTATTTCAACAGAAGAAATAGTTTATGCTTTAAAGGAGTCAGTATCTTTAATTGTTGATAGTGTTAAATTTGTATTGGAAAAAACACCACCTGAACTTGCGGCTGATATAATAGAGAGAGGTATTTTAATGACTGGTGGAGGAGCTTTATTAGATGGATTAGATAAGTTAATAGAGCATGAAACTGGTGTTAGTGTTGAGGTAGCTAATAATTCTGTAGAAGCAGTTGCAGAAGGTACAGGTAAGGTTTTAGGATATTTAGATAAGATAGAATATGGTTCATTAGATGGCGAAATAACTCTAGTTGAGTAAATACATAGTATAGATAATATTTCTTATAAATAAA
>NZ_LBMX01000019.1:0-1434 GCF_001010885.1 Clostridium sp. C8
TTTATTTATAAGAAATATTATATGCGTAAATGATTGCAGATGATATGATTCTTGCCATTTCCATAACTAAATGAAGACGAATACTTCTAGAAGTAAAAAATTCAGCGTTTTCACTTGAATCTATAATTCCAATTATTGAAGCTGTACCAACATCTGGTAAGCTTTTACCTACACCTTTTCCGGGATGGATTGGATAATCTCTGGTATGTATTTCACCAATAGAATTAACCTCGCCTAAACAAGCATCAATTCCTATAATTAATGAATTAGGATGCATTTTATTAATTTCTCCTAATCGTCTATTTATATTTAAAGCGTGAATTGGAGATTCTATGGTTCCATAGACAGGAAGAGGGAATCGTCTTTCTTTTAAAAATGTTCCTACCATAGGACCTAAACAATCACCAATACATTTATCAGTACCTATACAAACTATTATAGTATTGTTCCTAATATAGCCTTTAATATGGTTTGCTATTTCAATATGAGAATTAAATTTGTTATATAATACTTTATGCTTCACTAAAAATTCACCCCCGATTATACAAATATATGTCTATAAGAAGATAATTATAATTAAATGTATAAAAAAACATAAAAAGGAAATTAATTAAATAAAAGGAGATGAATAAATTTGAAAAAGATTCTTATTTACATTACTACTATTTTAATAGGTGCTAGTATACCGGTGTACTTTCTATTAATATGGGAACCTCTAAAAAGTGAAGAAACTATAAGTAGAAATTCTATAGATATAAATACAGAAAATAAAATAGATATGGAAAAGTCAAATGCGAATGAAAAAGTTTTGAGTGATGAAAAAGCTCTAGAAGATAAAGAAATAAATAATGATAAAGAAATTAATAAAAAAGAAGTAACTTTAATAAAAAATGGAACCATTAATAATAATTTATTTAATGGATTAGAAAAAACTAAAAGAGAAGAAATAAATAAAATACTTAAAAACTTATCTGTAGTAGACATAATACAAATAAATGAATACTTTTCTAATAGTGAAGATAAAATAAATTTAAAAAATGGAATTTTATTAGTAAAGAAGAGGACATCAAATTCAGAGTATGAAGTCTTTAAAAATATAATGAATGAATATATTAATTTAGAAGAGTTAGAAGTAGAAATATAAAGGTATTCATAAATGTAATGTGAAAATTGATATAGACATAAAGTTATACATAAATGAAAGAGAAAATTGAAATTTAATATTATAAAGAAATGATAAGAAAAAAAGATATTAGTATTAAATTAAAGAAAATAGGAGAAAAATAGATTATAATAGATATAAATTCTCTAAATGCGTAGAAATTACACTTGAAATTAAGATATAATAAATATATACTAATCATTGTCAGTTAAGGCGGCAAGGTTTACTTAACTGATAAATGAATAAATTTTAATGGGGGAGTTCCCGAGTGG
>NZ_LBMX01000020.1:0-36081 GCF_001010885.1 Clostridium sp. C8
CCGTCCTCCCCCACCATTTTATAAATAATTTTTGAAATTTAACGTGGAAGCATAGCTCAGCTGGGAGAGCATCTGCCTTACAAGCAGAGGGTCACAGGTTCGATCCCTGTTGTTTCCACCATTTTGGTATTGAACACTTGATGAAGTAGAGAGTAGTAATAACTGAATTTAGTGTGAAATTCCATCTGCTGAAAGAAGAGAATTAGATATTTTATTAATTAAATATGCTGGCATGGCTCAACGGTAGAGCAGCTGACTTGTAATCAGCAGGTTGTAGGTTCGATTCCTATTGCCAGCTCCAATATGGGGGAGTTCCCGAGTGGCCAAAGGGGGCAGACTGTAAATCTGTTACGTTTCGTTTCGATGGTTCGAATCCGTCCTCCCCCACCAAAGTTATTATCGGTCAAACACCAATTTAATGAAAAAGTGTTTGACCGATATTTTTTTATTTGTTAAATAGTGGGACTACAACTTAATAAAATTTAATGGGTTAATTTATATAAAATTAAGGCGATCTTTATGAAAAGGTTATTAATATCCATATCAACATTGGTTTTGACATTTTTCTTGTTTACTGGGTGTAGCACATTTGCAGAAGGTGTTAAGGAAGGTTTAGAACAAGCTAAGAGCAATGACATTGAAAGTGTTCAGACGATAAAGTCTAATCTTTCTAATATTTCTATGAGTTTCCCAGAATCTTGGAAGGAAGCAAGTCTAAATGATGTGGCAACTATTCAAATGAGTCTTGAGGCAAAAGAGCAGTATATGATTGTTATTGAAGAAACTTCTGAGGATTTTGAAGACGAGTTTACTGTTGATGACTATGCTACAATCATAATGGAAAACATGAAAACAACTGTTGAAGGTGCAGATGTTTCAATGATTAATGAGTCAATAATCGGTAATAATATTTCTGCAAGGCAATTTGAGCTGTCAGGCTCAGTAAATAAAATTAAAGCTAAGTTTTTAATTACATGTATTGAACATGAAGATGTTTTTTATCAATTTACTGCATGGTCTACGCAATCTAAATATGAAGAAGCAAAGCCGGTTTTCGAAAATATTCTTAAAAGTATAAATTTCTAAAATAGTAATTTATATAGTAAAGTAATATTCGACAAAATAATATAATAAACATGAATAATTTTTAGGTTTTATAGTTGACTATTAGTATTAAAGATGCTATAATCTGAAAAGTAAAATTTGATATTAGTTCTTATCCAGAGAGGCGGAGGGAAAAGGGCCCGATGAAACCCGGCAACCTACTTCATTAAGTTTGAGTGTGGTGCCAATTCCTGCAAAGTAATTTGCAAGATAAGAAAGATTATGATTTTTATTATCTCTTCTTATCGAAGAGATTTTTTTTTATAAATAATTTTAGTTTAGAATTAATATCAAATAAAATGAAAGGAGAAATAAAATGAAAAGATTATTTACATCAGAATCAGTTACAGAAGGACATCCAGATAAAATATGCGACCAAATATCAGATGCAGTATTAGATAGTATTTTAGCTAAAGATCCAACAGCAAGAGTTGCTTGCGAAACTGCAGTTACAACAGGAATGGTACTAGTTATGGGAGAAATATCAACCAATTGTTATGTTGATATCCCTAAATTAGTAAGAGAAACTGTAAGGGAAATAGGATATGATAGAGCTAAGTATGGTTTTGACTGTGATACATGCTCAGTTTTAACATCAATAGATGAGCAATCAGGTGATATAGCTATGGGTGTTGATGAAGCTTTAGAGTCAAAGTCAGGCCAAAAGGACGAAGTTGAAGCAGTTGGTGCTGGGGACCAAGGTATGATGTTTGGTTTTGCAACAAATGAAACTGAAGAATATATGCCATTACCAATAGCTATGGCTCATAGGTTATCAAGAAGATTATCAGAAGTTAGAAAAAATGGTACTTTACCATACTTAAGACCAGATGGAAAAACTCAAGTTACAGTTGAATATGATGATAATAAAGTTGTAAGAATAGATGCAATAGTAATATCAACACAACATGGTGAAGATGTATCTCAAGAACAAATAAGAAAAGATTTAATGGAACATGTGATTAAAGCTGTAGTTCCATCAGAATTGTTAGATGATAATACTAAATATTATATAAATCCAACTGGAAGATTTGTTGTTGGAGGCCCACAAGGAGATAGTGGTTTAACAGGAAGAAAAATAATCGTTGATACATATGGTGGATATGGAAGACATGGTGGTGGAGCATTCTCTGGAAAAGATCCAACTAAGGTTGATAGATCAGCAGCATATGCAGCAAGATGGGTTGCTAAGAACTTAGTTGCAGCAGGAGTTGCAGATAAATTAGAAATTCAATTAGCTTATGCTATTGGAGTAGCTAAACCAGTATCAATAGAAATAGATACATTTGGAACTGGAAAGAAATCAGAAGAAGAAATCATTTCAATAGCTGAAAAGGTATTTGATTTAAGACCAGGAGCTATAATAAGAGATTTAGAATTAAGAAGACCAATATATAAACAAACAGCTGCTTATGGACACTTTGGTAGAAATGATTTAAATTTACCATGGGAACAATTAAATAAGGTAGAAGAAATAAAGAAACTACTTTAGTCAGTGAATAGGTTAAAGTTCACAGTGCACAGTTTTGGATGATTTTCAGCTTAGCTAAAAATCTAAAAATAAAATTAGAGCCTAATTAGAAATATACTAATTAGGCTCTTTGCTTTTCAGATGGGATGAAAAGTTACATTCAGCTGTAAATTGTGTGCTGTACACTGTGAACTATATTAAGCTGAATGAACTGTTCTTCCACCAACAATTACTTTTTTTATATTTATATCTTCATCAAATAATACTAGATCAGCATCATATCCTTCTTTAACAAGACCCTTTTTATCTTCAACCTTACAATGTCTAGCAGCATTGAAAGTTGCCATTTTTACAGCTTCGTTCAAAGAAAGGCCAACATTCTGATATACATTTTTAACAGCTTTATCTAAAGTTAATATTGAACCAGCTAAACTTCCGCTTAGAAGTCTTGCAGCACCATCTTTAACAATAACATCTTGACCACCTAACGCATACATACCATCAGGCATAGCACATGCCATCATTGCATCAGTAACCAGTAAAACCTTATCTGTAGTTTTTTGATTATAAGCAATTCTAAGAGATGGATAAGATATATGAATACCATCAGAAATTGTTTCAGTAGTTATCTCACTATCAAATATAGCACCTACAACTCCAGGTTCTCTATGAGCAAATGGTGTCATTGCATTAAATAAATGAGTTGAATGACAGCAACCACATTTAATTCCTTCCATAGCTTCATTATAAGTCGCTTTTGTATGTCCTATAGAACAAACTATTCCCTTTCTTGATAATTCTTTTATTAATTCTTTAGCACCAGGAACTTCAGGAGCAATTGTTATAGATACGACGGCATCTTCAGCATCTCCTACCATAGCATTAAAGTTTTCTATTGTTGGTGGAATTAAGAAGTTAGGGTTTTGAGCCCCTATAGCTTTTGGACTAATAAATGGACCTTCAAGATGTGCACCTAAAACGATAGCGCCATCAGTACCATTTTCTTTAGCATCTTTTATAACAGACATTGATTTTCTTATATCATCTACGGATACAGTCATAGTAGTAGGCGTAAAGGAAGTAGTTCCATGTTTAACTATAGTTTTGGAAATTTCATTAATAGCTTCAAATGTACCATCCATTGTATCATAGCCTCCAGCACCATGAATATGAACATCTATAAATCCTGGAGATAAATATAACCCATCTGCATCTATTACTTCACTATTATCTGAAAATTTCGGATTTATTTCTTTAATTTTCCCGTCCTCAATTAAAACAGACCCTTTTTCTATTTTATCAATAAATATTATATTACAATTTTTAATTATCATATTAGCACCTCCAAAGTATAATATTAAAAAATTATTTGCTTGAATTTAATTACTATATTATGTATTCAATTATATCATAAAAATATAATTTGGATTAAACAAATGTATAGTTGTATAGTCTTCATTACGATTTATATATGATATAATTATATAATAAAATTGTAAAAATTAAAATATTATCAAAAAAGATTTGGAGAGATAGCATGGAATTTCTAAATGGAGTAGTAGAATCTATTGTATTCAAAAGTGAAGATACAGGATATGTTGTATCGAAAATAAGAGTTGATAAGGACTGCATTAATGCAGTTGGAATCGTTCCTTTTTTGAAAGAAGGGCAAAGTGTTAAATTAAAAGGACAATGGGTTCTTCATAAACAATTTGGGCGCCAATTTAATATAGATGAATATGAGGAAATACTACCTAATTCAATAGATGGAATTAAGAGATATTTAAGTACAGGAATAATCCATGGTATAGGGCCTATAACAGCAAAGAAAATTGTTGATAGATTTAAAGAGGAAACTTTAGATATATTAGAGAATCATATTGAAAGACTACAAGAAATTGAAGGAATCGGGGAAAAAAAGTTCAAGATAATTTACGAATCTTATATGGAGCAAAAAGATTTGAAAGATATAGTAATATACTTTCAAGGACATGGAATGACAACTAATCAATGTATAAAAATATATAAGAAATTTGGGGTTGATTCAAAGGCGATAATTTTAGAAAATCCATATATACTTTCTGATGAAATATCAGGAATAGGCTTTATGACAGCAGATAGAATAGCAAAAAGCCTTGGAGTAGAATTAATATCACCTTTTAGAATACAAAGTGGAATAAGATATATATTGAATCAATTCTCTGCATCCGGAAATACTTATATGCCTAAAGAAAATTTAATAGAAGAAGTAGGTAAGTTATTAAACGTATCTAGTGAATTGGTTGAAGAAAATTTATATAACTTAGTTTTAGAGACTAAAATAAAAATAGAAAAGATAAATGACATAGAATCAGTATTCTCTTTGCCATATTATTACTGTGAGCTAGGGGTTACCAATAAAATAATAACACTAAGTATAGAGAATTTTAGAAATATAAATGCAGATGTAGAATTTGAAATAAAATCATTTGAAAGAAAAAACAATATAAAATTTGCATCTTCTCAAAGGGAAGCAATAGTGGGAGCCTTTGAAAATGGAATAGAAATAATCACAGGGGGACCTGGAACAGGAAAGACCACAATAATAAAAGCAATAATAGAAATATATGAGAATAATGGAATGAAGGTTTTATTAGGTGCACCAACTGGAAGAGCAGCTAAAAGAATGACGGAATCTACTGGAAGAGAAGCTAAAACAATACATAGATTACTTGAAATGGGTGTAAGTGAAGATGAAAATTCGTACTTTGCGAAAGGTGAAGGGGAACCATTAGAAGCTGACGTAGTTATAATAGATGAAGCATCAATGATAGATATAATGCTTATGCATAGCCTACTTAAAGCTATAAAACTTGGAACCAGGTTAATAATAGTAGGTGATGTAGATCAATTACCTTCAGTAGGAGCAGGAAATGTCCTAAAAGATTTGATAGAAAGTAATTTTATAAAGGTTGTAAGGCTCAAAGATATATTTAGACAAGGAGAAGCAAGTCTAATTGTAACTAATGCTCATAAAATAAATAATGGGGAAATGCCATATATAAATAGAAGAGATGGTGATTTTTTCTTTGAGAATAAAGAGGATTTAGAAGAAATATTATTTACTATAATTGACTTAATAAATAGAAGATTACCTAAATTTAATAAGGAGTGGGATAAATATAGAGATATACAAATCTTGACTCCAACTAGAAAGGGAATATTAGGAGTACAAAATTTAAATAATAAATTACAAGAAGTTTTAAACCCTAAATCACCCACAAAAAAAGAAAAAGAATTAAAGGAAATAATTTTTAGAGAAGGCGATAAAGTTATGCAAACTAAAAATAATTATTCTTTAAAGTGGGTTAGAGTCAATGGAAATGGAGATAATGAAGGTGTAGGTGTATTCAATGGAGATATGGGATTTATACAAAGCATAAATGAAGAAGAAAAAACTATAACCATAGTATTTGATGATGAAAGAAAGGTAGTTTATGACTATATATATCTAGATGAATTAGAATTAGCTTATGCGATAACTATACACAAAAGCCAAGGAAGTGAATTTAAAGTAATTATTACCCCCGCTTTTATGGGGTCACCATTTTTAATGAATAAAAATTTACTATATACGGCTATAACTAGGGCCAAAGAATTAGTTGTAGTTGTTGGTATGCCAAAAGCATTAAAATATATGGTTTCAAATACAAAAGTTATGGAAAGATATTCATCACTTAAAGATAGAATTATAGATATAACAAGTAAAGACGTTTTTATTGAATAAATAAGGAGAGTTATATGTTAGATAAAGGGTTAACAAAAAATAGGGAGTTTAATAATTTTACTTCTAGGATAAATAAATGGTATAACAAACAATCAAAAATACTAACTATAATAACTAATCCATATAATAGTACATTAATATTTATAGACTTAATAGAGAGAATATTAAAAGAGAATAAGAAGATATTATATATTTGGGGGGGAAATGAACCTAATAAAGATATAGTAGAAATATTAAAAGAAAGAAATCTTAATTTTACTTATTCATATATAGAAGAAAAAGAAGGAAAAGAAGATTTAACATTTTTAAACTTTACAAGTACGAGTAAAATAAAAAAAAATTACGACTTGTGTATATTTGATGACATAAGTATCTATTCAAAAATTTCAAAAGAAGATTTAAGAAAATGTGTAGAAGATTTATATTTATATGGTAATAGAATGATAATATTTTCTATAGAAAAAGTAGTAAATATGGGGAAAAGTATATTTCTTTCAGATTTAAAAAGGTCTAAGCCGTTTGTAGAGCCAAGAATAATAACAACAAGAGTAAAATTAGATGAAGATATACCATATACATTATATGATTATTTAATGTGGTTTAAGAGTAATAATAGAAAGGTTATAATATTTGTTCCAACGGAAGAAAAAATAAATAAATTATATAATTACTATAAAGAAGAGTTAAAGATTAAGGATGTAAGAATAATTAAATTTCTAAAGGGAGATAATTTAAAAGAAATAGAATTAATATATAAATTAAAAAATAAAAGTGTATTTGTAATTACAAACAATATAAGAAGTTATGCTAAAGAGACAAATGATATAGATATAGTAGCATTATTTTCAGATGATATTTTTTATAGTTATAAAAGAATAATATACTTTTGCTCAGATGTAGGGAAAAATACTAAAGATGATAAAATGGGAGAAGTAATTTTAGTTGCTAAAGAAATATCAAAAGATATGGATTTAGCTAAGGATATGACAAGAGGTTATAATAAACAAATATGGGAAAAGGGTTTATTAAATTATTAAAAGAATTCCTTAATGAATTTCTAGATATAATATATCCACCAATAAACAAGTGTATATCATGTGGAAGTGAGTTTATAGGACTATGTCCAATATGTAATAAGAAAATAATAAGGGTAAAGGAAAATCATAACATAATATCATATGGTTATTATAGTGGTGTAATGAAAAAATTAATATTAGAATTTAAATATAAAAAAGATTTTATTTGTGGAGATATATTATCAGACTATTTATTTGAATTAATAGAAGAAAATAACATTAAGGCAGATGCTATATTTTTTATTCCAAGTAGTAAAAAATCCTTAAAAGAAAGAGGATTTAATCAATGTGAATTTATGGCAAATAAAATAAGTGATAAATTAAATATACCAGTGTATAAAGATATTATTAAAGTAAAAAATATAAAAGAGCAAAAAACTTTATCAAAAGAAGATAGATTAAAAAATGTACAGGGAGCATTTGGAGTTATAAGTAATAGAAACATAAGGAATAAAAATATAATATTAATAGATGATGTTGTGACTACTGGTGCAACTTTATTGGAGTGCGAAAAATTACTTATAAATAATGGAGCTTGTTCAATAAAAATGTTGACAGTTGCGAAAAGTTATATATAATAATAATGTAAAGCTAGGTCTGTGGATGAAAGTCGATGCCAGTCGCAGGCAAAACGATCCACGTAAGTTTGGAAAAGTTCCTAATGAGCATGGTGCGGTATAGAAGTAAGTCCTACCAAGAAAATTGAGAGGGTTAGTAGTGAGAGGTTAATTCCGAGTAGCAAAAGCTCCAGTAGGCGAGTGTGGGGTCAAAATCCAGGTCAGCTGACTTTACAAAAAAATAGCTATTAGTTTTTACTGATGGCTATTTTTTTATTTTTTAAACATATAAAAGATAGAGTAAACAGAAGTTATAATGAGTAAAATAAAGTGAATTTTCTGTCAATTAATCTTATTCCCCTTGATTAAAGAAGTTTGAGAATAGTATAATATATATAACAAAAATTTAATCTATTAAGCTACATATAGCTTATAGAAAGGGGATGAACTTATATGAGAGTTTCAACAATAGCAAAAAATACAACAGTAACACCAGCATTAAAAGAGATGATAGAAAAAAAACTTTCAAAGGTAAAAAGATACTTTGATCCGGAGGTAGAAGCAAAGGCTACTTTATCAGTACAAAGAAATAAGCAAAAGGTAGAAATAACTATACCGTTTAATGGAATAATATTAAGAGCTGAAGAAGCAACAGAGGATATGTATAAGTCAATAGATTTAGTTGTAGCTAAATTAGAAAGACAAATTAGGAAGCAAAGAACAAAGTTATCAAGAAGAAACAATGAGTCATTAAGATTCCCACAATTAGATGAAGTTGCTTTAAGTGACGAAGTAAAAGAAAATGATGGAGAAGTTGTTAAAGTTAAAAAGTTTAGAGTGAAGCCAATGTCAGCAGATGAGGCAATACTTCAAATGGAATTAGTAGGACATAATTTCTTTGTTTATCAAGATTCAGATGAAAATAAAATATGCGTTGTATATAAGAGAAAAGATGGAGATTATGGTTTATTAGAACCAGATTATATTTAAATTTATGTTAATATTGAATTAAATTAATAAAAGGAAGTGCAATGCACTTCCTTTTTAGTTATAATATTATTAATATTAAGTTATTTCTTGAATTGATTATTAGTAAAATGGTATAATTTTAAAGGAATTTTAATTAATAACTAATAAATAATCCTTAGTAAAACTTATACAAATAAAATAATATGATTAAACTAATAAGAGAAAATAAAATAAAGTGATTGGAAGGAAAATTAGTATGGGATTTTTGGAAAAAGTATTCGGGTCATATAGTGAGAGAGAAGTAAAAAAACTACAAAAAATTGCAGATAAAATAGAAGCATTAGATGAAGAAATGCAAAAATTATCAGATGAAGAACTAAGAGTTAAAACTGATGAATTTAAAGAAAGATTACAAAAGGGAGAATCACTAGATGATTTATTACCAGAAGCTTTTGCGGTATGTAGAGAAGCTGCATGGAGAACTTTAGGAATGAAACATTATAGAGTTCAGCTTATAGGAGGAATGGTTCTTCATCAAGGAAGAATTGCAGAAATGAAAACAGGGGAAGGTAAGACTCTAGTTGCAACACTTCCACTATATTTAAATGCATTGACAGGCGAAGGTGTTCACTTAGTAACAGTTAATGATTACTTAGCAACAAGAGACGTAGAATGGATGGGAAAACTATATAATTTCTTAGGTTTAACTACAGGATGTATAGTTCATGGTTTAACATCAGAGCAAAGAAGAGAAGCATATTCAGCAGATATAACATATGGAACTAATAATGAATTTGGTTTTGATTACTTAAGAGATAATATGGTGATTTATAAGGAAGAAAGAGTTCAAAGAAGATTAAACTTTGCAGTTGTAGACGAAGTTGACTCAATACTTATTGATGAAGCGAGAACACCACTTATAATTTCAGGAGCTGGAGAAAAGTCAACTAAGTTTTATAATGTTGCAGATAATTTCGTAAAGCAATTATTAGCAGAAAAAGACTATACAATTGATGAAAAGGCTAATTCAGTAATGCTAACAGAGGCTGGTGTTGAAAAAGCAGAAAGAGCTTTTGGAATAGATAACTATGCAGATGCAGAACACTTAGAATTACAACACTATATAACTCAAGCATTAAAGGCAAACTACGGAATGAAAATAGATAAGGACTACATGGTAAAGGACGGTCAAGTAATAATAGTTGATGAATTTACAGGTAGACTTATGGAAGGTAGAAGATATTCAGATGGTCTTCACCAAGCTATTGAAGCAAAGGAAGGAGTTAAGATTGAAAGAGAATCTAAAACTCTTGCAACAATAACGTTCCAAAATTACTTTAGAATGTATAAAAAGTTATCTGGTATGACAGGTACAGCATTAACAGAGGAAAACGAATTTAGAGAAATTTATGCATTAGATGTTATAGTTGTTCCAACTAATAAACCAGTAGCCAGATTAGATAAGAGTGATTTAATATATAAAAATACTAAAGGAAAGTATAACGCTATTATAGAAGACATAATAGAATCTAATAAAAAAGGTCAACCAGTTTTAGTTGGTACAGTTAGTATAGAAAAGTCAGAGTACTTATCTTCTTTACTTAAGAAAAGAGGAGTTAAGCATCAAGTACTTAATGCTAAGTACCATGAGCAAGAAGCGGAAATAATTTCTCATGCAGGTGAATTAGGCAGTGTAACTATTGCAACTAATATGGCTGGTAGAGGTACTGATATTAAGCTTGGGGAAGGCGTTAAAGAAGTCGGCGGATTAAAGATAATAGGCACAGAAAGACATGAATCAAGAAGAATAGATAACCAATTAAGAGGTAGATCTGGTCGTCAAGGAGATTCAGGAGAATCAGTATTCTATATATCTTTAGAAGATGATTTAATGAGAATATTCGGATCAGAAAAAATCCAAGGAATAATGGAGAGATTAGGTTTAGAAGAAGATGAAGCTATTGATCATAAGATGGTAAGTAAAGCTATAGAAAATGCTCAAAAGAAGGTTGAAGGTAATAACTTTGACATAAGAAAGAATCTTATCGGTTATGATGATGTTATGAATATGCAAAGAGAAGTAATTTACAAACAAAGATCTGAAGTTCTAGAAGGAAAAAATCTAAGAGAACAAATTAATCAAATGGTTAATGAATTAGTATCTGATGCTGTGAAAGCGCATTTAGATGGTGTAAATGAAAATATTGAAGAAGAAATAAATAAATTAATAAAATATCTAGAAGATATATGTTTACCACATGGAATAGTGAAAGTTGAAGATTTAGCAGAATTATCTAATGATGAGATGATTAATAAGCTATTAGATGTGTTGATGAAGATTTATAATGAAAAGGAACAAGAATTTGGTGAAGAACAATTTAGAGAAGTTGAAAGAGTAATACTTCTTAGAGTGGTAGACCAAAAATGGATGGATCATATAGACAATATGGATCATTTAAAACAAGGTATTGGACTTAGAGCATATAAGCAATTAGACCCAATACAAGCATACCAAATGGAGGGTAGTGCTATGTTTGAAGAAATGATAAATGGAATAAAAATAGATACAGTAAAGTTCCTATTCCATATTCAAATTCAAAAACCTGTTGAAAGAGAAAGAGTAGCAGAAGAAACAACAGCAAGCCATGGTGGAGATGATTCAGACGTAAAGAAGAAGCCTGTTAGAAATGAAGCAAAAGTAGGTAGAAATGATTCATGTCCTTGTGGAAGTGGGAAAAAGTATAAAAACTGTTGTGGAAGAGAAGCATAAAATATATATAAATTGTTTTCTATACCATGATAGTATAAAATACTAAATATTTAGATATAAACTAATTCACAATGCGCAATGAGCAATTCACAATTAAGGTATAAACTCCAAAGGAGTTTAGAAATATATTTTTCATAATTCAGCTAAGCAGAATTATTCCTTAAATTATGAATTGTGAACTGTGAATTGTGAATTCTTTATATGATCATCCAAAGTATTATAGAGTTTTTGAGTTATATCTATAGTTAGTTTTTAAAAATAAAAAAGAATAGGGTGATATTATGATAATTAAGTTAGAGGCTGAATTAGGAAAGTTTAATGATATAAAAAAAACTATAAAGGAAATGGGGGCTTCTCTTTGACAAGGAAGTACTACAAAAACAATTACAGGAATTAGAACTTCAAATGCAAGAAAGTGGATTTTGGGAAGATATAAAAAGGGCAGAAGAAGTTACTAAAGAAAGCAAGAGAATTAAGGATAAGATAGATAGATTTGAATCCTTATCATCAAGGGTTGAGGATATTGAAGTTTTATCAGAATTAATAGAAGAAGAAGACCAAGAGTCTATAAATGAAGTTATAAGAGAAATTAGACTTATAGAAAAAGATGTTGAAGAATATAGAATAGAACTTCTCTTATCAGGTGAATATGATAGAAATGATTCAATATTAACATTACACGCAGGTGTAGGTGGAAGTGATGCAAATGATTGGACTGAAATGTTACTAAGAATGTACACTAGATGGTGTGAAAAAAAAGGCTTTAAGGTAGAAACTGTTGATTATTTAGAAGGAGATGAAGCTGGTATAAAAAGTGTAACATTAAAGATAAAAGGTGAATTTGCATATGGATACTTAAAGGCTGAAAAGGGAGTTCATAGGTTAGTAAGAATATCTCCATTCAATGCAAATGGTAAAAGACAAACATCTTTTGCATCAGTTGAAGTTCTTCCAGAGCTTACAAAAGATCAAGATATTGAAATAAAAAGTGATGACTTAAAAATTGATACATACAGATCAAGTGGAGCTGGGGGACAGCACGTTAATAAAACAGAATCTGCAATAAGAATAACCCATTTACCAACAGGAATAGTTGTTCAATGCCAAAATGAAAGAAGTCAATTTGCAAATAAAGATACAGCTATGTCTATGCTTAAATCTAAACTTATAGAATTAAAAGAAAGAGCTCATAAAGAAAAAATAGAAGATTTAACTGGAGAATTAAAGGATATGGGATGGGGTAGCCAAATAAGATCTTATGTATTCCATCCATATAATTTAGTAAAGGACCATAGAACAAGTGAAGAGACATCAAATTTAAATGCAGTTATGAATGGAGAAATAGATAATTTCATAACAGCATATTTAAAGAGTAATAACCTATAGCTCTAATAGCAATTAAAAACCATGTAAAAATAGATTTGTTATTTTTACATGGTTTTATAAATTTTATAAGCTAATCTTAATTAAGATACTTTTTTCTTTTTATATAAGTTATAAAAGGAGAAGATAATAAAAATCCGAACAGTATGGCAAAAGTAAACAAAGAAGATTTACCATGGAAAAATACAGTTAAGGTTCCATAAGCAGATTTATTTATCTTATCTTCAATTACACTGTAAGCACTATCTATAGCATCAGTGCTTATGAATTCTACTTTATCATTAGGAGTATGAATTTTACTCATATCACTATGACAAAAGCTTAATGAATCTATTCCTAAGTTATTGAAACTTGCATGATCACTTGAATCTTCATAAACAACTTTAGTATCCACATTGTTTTTCTTTGCCATTTTTTCAACAGATTTAAGAAGCTCAGAATCCTTATCTTTATATGATGATCCAAGCATTAAAGTAAGAGGATATCCTTTGCTGCCAATCATATCAAAATTAATGACTTCTGCCTCTTTTAGCTTATCAAGATTATTTTGGGCAAAGCTTTTTGAGCCGAGTAATCCAAACTCTTCAGCATTCAATGCTACAAAAATTATATCTCTTTTAGGCTTACCATAACTTGATAAAGTTTTTTGTAGTTCTAATAAAAATGCAGTTCCAGAGGCATTATCCAAAGCTCCATAATAAGTGTTTTTTAAACCATCTACACCTAAATGATCATAATGAGCAGTTAATACAAGAGGAGGTAGGTCACTAGAAGAACCTTTTAAAACGCCGACTATGTTAACAAGTTCTTTTTCACAAGTAGTAAATGGTAAATTTACAGAAACAATTAGTCCAGAGCGTACAGAATCTAGAATTTTATTATAAGTATTAGTATTTATCAAAACCATCATGTCATAAGCAAAATCACTGATAAAAGAACTTCTAAAAGAAAAATCATTATTAGGAGATACATAAAATAAACAATTTCCTTCGCTAGTTATTACTTCAATAGAATTTGTATAAATATTTACTTTATCCTCCTTAGAAAAACTTAAATTATTGATTCTGAAATTAATCATATCTTCTTTATAATCAACTCCATATTTCAAAGTTTCTACAACATCTTCACCGGAGAAGATTTTAAGATAAGGGGAACTATTATTAGTTATAGGACATAATGTTTTGAAGCTTTCTTTAAAGCTTTCATTAAGTGGAACCAATTTGTTATCTTCAAAGTTTTTTCTTATAATTTCTCCAACTAGTAAATTACCGTTGCTACCAGATAGTCTGCCGCCATAAGTTTCAGAAGAAAATGCAGCAATATTTGCCTTTACATTATCAGCATTAAAAGGTGAGTATGTAAAATTAAAAAATATAGAAACAGATAATAATACTAAACTAGTAATTAATGATAAATAGTAAAATAATTTTTTTTTCATAAATATACCTCAAATAATAATTATATTTAATACTATTACTTAAGATATGATATTATGAAGAAATATTAATTAAACATAGAAAATTAAGCTTTTTTATAAACCAATTCTATGAATCCGTAAATCAGAGAAAATAGAATACAAATATAAATAAATATGTTTATTTGATTTGCAACTATTGAAAAAACTCCACCAACTATTGAAGAAAAGAGTATTATGCAATTTATAAATTTGGATAATCCAGATTTATTAACTATAATTTCTTTAGTAGAAGAAATTAGTATTAATATTAATGTTAAGAAATATAAAACATATTTTAGTGTATTAGAGAACTCTATAATATAGTATTCATTTAATATTATGAAAACTATAAAAAATATAAGAAGAATACTTATTATCTTATTAATTAATATTAGAAATTTATTCATATACATCACCCATCTGTAAAATTTTTACAATTTAATTATAAACGGAATTTTACATAATATCAATAAGATAATTAAGATAACTATGTTTAGAAAAACTTTGCAATTATTTAAATCAACCTAATTGAGTAAAATTGTTTTATAAAATACTAAATAGAGTACATAAAAGTGTAATATTGTATTATAATATCATTATGTAAATTTTGGACAAATAAATTATTCATAGGAGGACTTTATGGTTGAAATAGTTGAAAGATTATCTTCTGAATTAGGGATAAGTATAACTCAAGTAAACAATGTAATATCACTGCTTGATGATGGTAATACAGTTCCTTTTATTTCAAGATATAGAAAGGAGCAAACAGGTGCTTTAAGTGATGAAGTGCTAAGAAAATTCCAAGAAAGACTTATATATCTTAGAAATTTAAAAGAAAGAAAAGAAGATGTTTTAAGGCTTATAGATGAACAAGGGAAATTAAATGATGATATAGTAAAAGCTTTAGAAGGTTCAAAAACTTTAACAGAAGTTGAAGATATATATAGACCTTATAAACAAAAAAAGAGAACAAGAGCTACTATGGCATTAGAAAGAGGATTGAAGCCACTTGCAGATATTATATTAAATGGTGATTTCAATGCTAATTTAGATGATGAAGCACGTAAATTTATTGATGAAGAAAAAGGTGTGAATAGTAAAGAAGATGCATTTAACGGTGCATTAGATATAATTGCAGAAGCAATATCTGATGAGGCCAAATATAGAAAGTGGATAAGAGAATTATTGTTTAGAGAAGGAAAAATACAATCAAGCGGTGAAAGTGAAGAGCATACACCATTTGAAATGTATTATGAATATAGTGAAGAAATAGCTAAAATACCTCCACATAGAATTTTAGCCATAAATAGAGGAGAAAAAGAAAAAGTATTATCAGTAAAAATAGTGGTAAATGAAGATAAAATCATAAAATATTTAGAAAGTGAAATATTAAAAGATACTGATATCACTGATGAATACTTAAAAATAGCAATAAAAGATTCCTTGAAAAGATTAATATACCCATCTATAGAAAGAGAAGTTAGAGGCGAGTTAACTAATATAGGTGAAGAAGGCGCGATAAAGATATTTAAGGAAAACTTAAAGGCTCTATTAATGCAACCACCTATTAAAGGAAAAGTAGTTATGGGATATGACCCAGGTTTTAGAACAGGTTGTAAGATAGCTATATTAGACAGTACTGGAAGGTTTTTAGATAAGTCAACAGTATACCCAACAGCGCCACAAAATAAAGTTAAAGAAACCAAAGATATACTAAAAGATTTAATAAATAAGTATAATGTAGAAGTAATTTCATTAGGAAATGGAACTGCTTCAAGAGAATCTGAGGAAGTGGTATCTGAAATAATATCAGAAATAAAGAAAGAAACTGGAAAAGAAATAGCATATGTAATAGTTTCCGAGGCAGGGGCATCTGTTTATTCAGCTTCAGAACTTGCTACTAAAGAATATCCCAATTTAGATGTTACAGTAAGAGGAGCAATATCTATAGGAAGAAGATTACAAGATCCTATGGCAGAGTTGGTTAAGATAGACCCAAAAGCTTTAGGGGTTGGGCAATATCAGCATGATGTTACAGCAAAGAAGCTTGATGAATCCTTAAAAGGTGTTGTTGAAGACTCTGTAAATAAGGTTGGGGTAGATTTAAATATTGCAACACCAGCATTACTTACTCATGTGGCAGGCATAAATTCAAGTATTGCAAATAATATAGTAAATTATAGAGATGAAGTTGGCGGCTTTAAAACCAGAAAAGAATTATTAAAAGTAAAAAGACTTGGGCAAAAAGCTTACGAGCAATGTGCAGGGTTCTTAAGAGTTATGGAGAGTAATGAACCTTTAGATAACACCTCAGTTCATCCTGAATCTTATGAAGCAGCAAGAAAGTTAATTAAATTATTAGGATATACCAAAGAGGATTTAAAAGAAAATAATCTTAAGGATATAGATGAAAGAGTAAAAGATAAAGGCCTTTCAAGTCTTTCTAAGGAATTAGAAGTTGGAGAACTTACACTTTTAGATATAATAAAAGAACTTAAAAAGCCAGGTCGTGATCCAAGAGAAGAAATGCCAAAACCTATTTTAAAAACAGGAGTAATGGATTTAAAGGATTTATCAGAAGGTATGATACTTATGGGAACAGTAAGAAATGTATCTGATTTTGGAGCTTTTGTTGATATTGGAGTTCATCAAGATGGACTTGTTCATAAAAGTCAAATGGCGGATAGATTTGTAAAACACCCATTAGATATAGTTAAGGTTGGAGACATAGTAAAAGTTAGAATTTTAGAAGTAGATAGTAAGAGGAATAGAATTTCACTGTCAATGAAAAATGTTAACTAGTTATTTTGCTTCGCAAAATATTACAATTGTTAAAAAAACTACTTGCAAAAATCAATATATGGACATATAATATAAGTGTAATAATAATATAAATAAATTATCTTCAGGGCGGGGCGTAATTCCCCACCGGCGGTATAGCCCGCGAGCTAAAGTTTTAGCATGATTCGGTGAAACTCCGAGGCCGACAGTATAGTCTGGATGAAAGAAGGTAAGTGGTTAGATATTGCTTAATTTTTATTTTTAAGCACATCTTATTTCTTATGGATTTTAAGCCCTGATATATTTTAGTATATCAGGGATTTTTTATTTATTAGTATTAAATCTGCTAAGAAAAGGATGAGTAAGTTAGTAAAATAATAATTAAACTAATGTCATAGTTATTTAAATCTAACCCATTGCCCCAGGGGATAGACTTTTGGGAGGAGAAAAAATGAACAATCAACAAAACAAAAACCTAAACAAATTTATTAAAATATCACTTTTAGGTGCAATAGCAGTAGTGCTTATGTACTTTGACTTTCCAATACCATTTTTACCATTTCCATGGCTTAAAATTGACTTAAGCGATATTCCAGCACTTATGGGAGCATTTGCTTTTGGCCCAATGGCAGGTATTGTTGTAGAATTACTAAAGAATTTATTAATCTTAATAGTTAAAGGAACAGGAACAGGTTTTGTAGGAGAAATAGCTAATTTTATAGTGGGAGTTTCTCTAGTAGCTCCAGCAGCGTGGGTTTATCATAGAAATAAGAGTAGAAAAAATGCACTACTTGGAATGATATTAGGAACATTATCAATAGAAATTATAGGAATATTAGCAAATGTATATTTATTACTTCCAGCATTTGGGATGAATATGGTTAAAGATGAATTAATTCAATATGTTACTGTGGGATTATTACCTTTTAATGGAGTAAAAGCTATATTGGTATGTGCAATAACATATATATTATATAAGAGGGTTTCAGTAGCAATTTTTAAAGTAGATTCAAATTTTGATAATTCTAGAAAAAGTAAACTAAATTCAATATAAAAATTAAAGCTAACTATTATATTTTTAATAGTTAGCTTTAATTATATTTTAGGAGTTTTTTTTAAGTACTTATTTTGATACATTTTATTATCTATATGATCAAAAAAATCGTAAATGTCATTAAAATCATTGGAATATATACAATAGGAATAACTAAATTTTATAGGATATTTGTTAACAGAATTATAAACTTCGGTAATAATATTTAAGAATCTTATATGACTTATAATTTCTTCATTAGAAGTATTTTCTATAATTATTATAAACTCGTCCCCGCCCATTCTGATAATTTTAGATTTTTTTTTAAAAGCTTTATTTAAAAGTAGTACAAAGTTCTTTAAGACATCATCACCAACTTTATGGCCATAAGTATCATTTATACTTTTAAATTCATCTAAATCTATATTAATTGCGCCTAGTTTAGATAAATTCATTGTAAATTTATTTGTTTTAGAAACAAAACTGTTAAAGAAATTTCTATTAAAGGCACCAGTTAATGGATCTGTTTCAAATAATTCTTGCTGAAGTAATATATAAGAAAATATAAGTACTGTAGTTATACTTCCCCAAGTTAACAAGAGTTCAGGAATAAACAATTCCAGTACAGAAGCAGTAAAAGGGAATATATACATAATGCTTATAAAAATATATATATCATTAGGAATAGTATGTTTATGTTTTACTAAAAATATATATATGCTTATATAATAAAAAGTGCCTATTAAAAAGGGAATTATTGAAAATTTTTCATTTTGGAAAAAATTATTTTTATCAATAGAAAATATAATATTAAACTTTAAATTTATAATAAGGAGTACAGTATTTATAAATAATGGTATTTTAAAGTATTTAACTTTTAGTATATTAATTTTTTTTATTTTTTCTATTTGTATATATAGATATTTATCCCACATATATAAAGGAATTGGAGAAATTAAAAAAAATAGTGTACTGAATAATTTATTTATATATATATTAATATGGCTACTTCCATTTATTAAAACAGTAATAATTTCTATAGAAATTATTAAAAAAATAACACATGAAGTATCTAAAAATATTTTATTTGATAATTTTCTTCTATCAAGTTTTACATAACAATGAAAAATAAGCATAGATAAAATAAAAAGACTTAATATATTTACTTGAAGTTTAATTAGTTTATTCATGTCTAATCCTTTCGTAATGTTAGCATTTAATTATGATGTATAGTATATGTATTACAGATAATATATATTTACTAAATCTATTTAGAAAGTATTCTTATATAAAAATAGTTGCAAATGCAACTAAAAATGATATAATTTAATTCAGTAATAAATTCAACTATTTAAATTGACAGGGAGATAAGATGGAAGATTTAAAATGTGAAAATATAGCAAGATATATTTCTAACATACAAAGAAAATGTGGAACTTTCTTTTTAAAGGAATTAGCTTATCTTGGAATAGGATATGGGCAATTTCTTTTTTTAATGGAATTATATAATAGTGATGGAATAAGACAAGAGGATCTATCTGAAATTTTAAATATAGATAAAGGAACTACAGCAAGAGCTATAAAGAAGTTAGAATCTGAATACTTTATAGTTAGAAATAAAGATAAGGAAGATAAGAGAGCCTATAGGGTTTATTTAACACAAAAGGCATTAGATAAGAAAAAAGAGATATATGAGGTTGCTATAAAGTGGGAAAATAATATTACCCAAAATCTTACCATAGAAGAAAAAAATATTATGTTGAGTTTGCTAAAAAAAGTACATATAGAAGAATGCAAGAGGTGAAGGAATGAGTACGCAAGAATTATTGGCTAAAGAGAAGATAGGAAAGTTATTGTTAAAATATTCTGTACCAGCTATAGTGGGCATGATTGTAAATGCATTATACAATGTAGTTGATAGAATTTTCATAGGTAATATAAAAGGAATAGGATCGTTAGCTATTGCTGGAGTGGGAGTAACGATGCCGATTACAACTATTATATTAGGGTTTGCAATGCTTGTTGGTGTTGGTGCTACAACAACAATTTCAATAAAACTTGGACAAGGGAAAAAAGAAGAAGCATCTAAAGTAATTGGAAATGCTATAACATTAGCGATAATTATTTCTATTATATTAACAATTCTAGGATTAGCGTTTGGAGATATAATTTTAATAAGGTTTGGAGCTAGTGCTGAAACTTTATATTATGCAAAAGCATATATAAACATAATTTTATTAGGAACTATATTTAATATGGTAGCATTTGCTTTGAATAATACTATAAGAGGGGACGGAAATCCCAAATTAGCAGCAATGATTATGATAATTGGATGTGTAACTAACATAATTTTAGATGCAGTATTAATATTCATATTTAATATGGGAATACAAGGTGCTGCGATAGCTACAGTTATATCTCAATTAGTAACAGCAATAATAGGTACACTGTATTACATTAGGGGAAAATCTAACTTAAGATTTTATAAGTCAAGTTTGAAATTAGATAAGAAAATAACAATGAAGATATTATCAATTGGAGCAGCTCCTTTTGCAATGCAAATAGCAGCTAGTTTTGTTCAAATTATATCAAATAATGTTTTAAAAACATATGGAACAGATTTAGCTATAGGGGCCATGGCAACTATATCATCTGTAAGCTTAATGTGTTTAATGCCTATTTTTGGAATAAATCAAGGAGCTCAACCTATAATTGGTTTTAATTATGGTGCCAAGCAAGAAAAGAGAGCTCAAGAAGCCTTTAAGCTTTCAGCTAAGGTAGCAACAATAATATTAGTAATTGCATTTATTATAGTCCAATTATTTCCAGAAGCTATAAT
Organism: Clostridium sp. C8; assembly: GCF_001010885.1. Classification (NCBI taxonomy): domain Bacteria; kingdom Bacillati; phylum Bacillota; class Clostridia; order Eubacteriales; family Clostridiaceae; genus Clostridium; species Clostridium sp. C8. The sequence goes on from NZ_LBMX01000020.1 coordinate 21,206, forward strand.
AGGTATATTCAATAAAGATCCTAAATTTATGGATATATCAATTAAAGGAATGAGGATATACTTACTTATGTTACCAATAGTAGGAATATCAATAACAGGATCTAATTATATACAATCTATAGGAGAAGCTAAAACTGCAATGTTTTTAAGTTTACTTAGACAAGTGATATTGCTAGCTCCCTTTATAATAATTCTTCCAAGAGTTTTTAACTTAGGACTAGATGGAGTATGGATTGCTCAACCTGTTAGTGATATATTATCCACCACAATAACAGTCTTTATATTAGCAAAACATATGAAGATTAAAGAAGAGGTTAGTGAAGTATTATTTGAAGAAGCTAATTAATAAAAAAACAGGTATAAACTATTAGTTTATGCCTGTTTTTTATTATAAAAGTAAGTCATCAAAACTGCATCTTCTTTATTATCTGTATAGTAACCTTTTCTAAGACCATTTTCTATAAATAAAAACTTCTTATATAGGTTTTGAGCTGGAATATTTGAAGATCTAACTTCTAAGTTTATTAATGAACAATCTAGATTTTCACATAGTGATATTAATGAAGATAATAGTTTACTCCCTATTGTCAGATTTCTATAATTAGGATGTACGGCTATATTAGTTATATCCGCTTCACCCATCACTATCCAAGCACCAATAAATCCAATTACGGAGTTTGATTCTAAATCTTTAGCAACTATATATTTAGCTAAGGGATTATTTAGTTCACTATAAATAGAATCTCTACTCCAAGGGGTAGAAAAGCATAAATTGCTTATATTCAATACATCATTAATATCATTAGCTGTCATTAAACTACAGCTTATTCTCATTTTCTAGCGCTAACCTTTTCTCTAATTCTCTTTGTGCTTGAGGTTTTTTTAAATAAAAGGGAGAAGAATTTAACTCATCACATTTATTGTCCAAAAGTAATTTAATTCCTAAGTCTCCTAATGAAGATGCTCTTATTATGCTTAAATGATTAGGAGCAAAAAAGGAATTATTAAGATTTGTTGATAAGTAATCTTTATGCTTAATTAAGCCATCACCAGTAAACATGACTTTTTCATTTTTATCTTTTAGAATTTTGATTAAATCATCCAATTCAAGAGCAGAATAATCAATTAATTTTTCTAATTTACCATTGTTACCTTTATATAGACAAGTATAAACACTATCTCTTAAAGCATCCATAACAGGGCAAATTATTCCATCAAAACTTACAAGAGAATATGCAAGTGCATCTAAACTTGAAATACTAACATAAGGTTTATTTGCTCCAAAGCTTAGGCCTTTAACCGTAGCCATTCCAATTCTTAGACCTGTAAAAGAACCAGGGCCCTTTGAAACTATAAATCCATCTATATCATCTATAGATAGGTTAGAATCACTTAGTAATTTATCTACCATATCCATTATCAAAGTAGAATGTTCCATTTTATTATTTATTGTATATTCTGCTATCAAGTTATTTTCATCTAATAATGCAGCTGTTGCTACTTTAGAAGCAGAATCAATACTTAAAACTATCATAAGTTTAACTCCTTTATATAATTATATCTTTCTCCATATGGAGTAATAGAAATTTTTCTAAAGTTTTCACCTTTAGATAAGTCTTTTTCTATTAAAATATGAAGATATTCTTTTGGTAAAATTTCTTCTATGTAATTTGCCCATTCTATAATAGAAACTCCATTAGAAAATATATAATCATCAAATCCAATAGCATATATTTCATCAGGATCACTAACTCTATAAACATCAAAATGGTAAAGTTTAAGTCTACCTGAATCATACTCATTAACTATAGTAAATGTGGGGCTTGTTATATGTTCATCAATATCTAGTCCTTTAGCAATCCCTTTTGTTATATGAGTCTTTCCAGTTCCTAAATCTCCAGTTAGGCAAACTATATCACTAGGTTTTAAAAGTTTACCAATATAATAACCTATTTTAGTAGTTTCTTCTAAATTATTAACATAAAACTGCATAAATACTCTCCTTTCTTTTCGGTTCACAAGGTACAGTGCACAGTTACTAATTAACAATTAACGATCAACAATTTATGATGAAAGTACTATGTAGTTTCTAAAGTTTATATAATTTTCTTAATTCAGCAAAGTTGAATTATTTCCTAAACTTTAAATTCTCCATTAGCAGCTATCAATCATAGAAAACTGTGAATTGTGCACTGTGAACTGTGAACTAAAATAAATTTCTTACATCTATTCTATCTAAAAGAATCAAAAAAAGAAAGTTTAAATGTTATACATAATATGGAAATCTATATATTTATGTAGTAAAATAGTAAATAAATATAATTGTAATTAATATGTAATATAATTGTAATTTTTAAATACAAATGATAAGATATTATGAAAGTATGAAAAAAATATAAATTCCGTGGAGGAAGTTTTTATGAAGAAGTTAACATATGCATTAGTTATTTTTACTTCTATTTTGTTTCTAGGTTTAACATTTTCTTATAATCCTTTGATGGCTAATCCAACTGACGAGTTTGATGAGGAAAAGGATATATATTTAAACATATTAACGGTTAATAAAGAACAGTATGAAATGACTAAAGCATTAGTTGGAAATAATCATAATGTTGAATATTTATTTAGTGATGAAAAAGAGATAGAATCATTTAAAACTAATGATAATATGATAAGCAATGTTTTAAATATGGATTTATTTATATATAATGGATTAAACTACGAGGACTGGATAAATGATATAATAGATAACTCAAAAAACTCTAATGTTGGAATTATAAATATGAGTAGAGGAATAAGGCCAATTACAACAGAATTAAAATCTGAAAATAAAGAAAATCCGTATTATTTATTAGGATTTAATGAATATAAAATTGCATTATATAATATAAAGACAGCATTACAAGAAAGAGACATTAAAAATAGAAGTTATTACGAAGAAAATTATAATAAATTAGTTAAAGAGTTGGATGATTTTTTATCTAAATCAAAAGAAGAATTAAAGAACTATAAGAATTATTCTATAATTACAGATACTGATAAATTTGATTATTTATTTAGAGATTTAGGAGTACAAGTAAAGAAGATAAAAAATAATTCTTATGATTATGATGGAACTAAATTTATATTAGTTCATGATAAAGAATTAGGAAACTTAGATGACTTAAAGAATAAAATGAAAACTGATTTTTATTATATAGAATTAGAGACTAGTAGCACTAATAGTAAGGTATTAACAGACAATGTTATAAGGTTAATAGATGCTATAAAAAATAAAAGTAGCAATAATGGTTGATTTTTATGTATACATAAGATATAATAGTTATTGTTGCAAAGGGGTATAGCTCAATTGGTAGAGTAGCGGTCTCCAAAACCGTTGGTTGTGGGTTCGATTCCTACTGCCCCTGCCAAATAAAAATTAACTTATAAGTATCTTAATATTTATTAAATGCTTATAAGTTAATTTTTTGCAGTAATTTATAAAAATTATCTGAAACTTATAATTTATTATTTATAATAAAATTCTTCATAATAATTAAAGTGGTATTGTTTACAAAAAAAGCGAATTTTGTTAATTATGTTGTTGACAAGTATTAAATTGTCATGATAGAATAAATTTTGTTGAAGGGGTATAGCTCAATTGGTAGAGTAGCGGTCTCCAAAACCGTTGGTTGTGGGTTCGATTCCTACTGCCCCTGCCAAATAAGAGAGTGTAATTTTACACTCTCTTATTTTTGTATAAAAAATATAGAATTGCCTAAAAATGCATAAAATTATATAAATAAACAATAAATCTGATATAATATATTTATTAAAAAGTTGAAATTTATATTTTTTTACGAGGGATGAGGATGAATAAAAGGTTATACAAAATAATACTTAATATATTAGTGATAGTTACTATACTAACTAATATAAGTTTAAATGTATCTGCTCTAATTAATGAAGATAAAAATATTAATTTTAAGAGAATAACTATTGAAGATGGTCTATCTCAAACATCTATTGAATACATATTTCAAGACAGTAAAGGGTATATGTGGATTGGAACAACAGATGGATTAAATAGATATAATGGAGATAAGTTCGAGATATTTAGGTATAAAGAAGATAAACCTAATAGTATAAGTAGTAACTATATTTCGGCAATAAATGAAGACGCAGAAGGTAATATTTGGATTGGGACATCTAAAGGATTGAATAAGATAAACGCAGAAACTAAAGAGATTAAAATGTATTTACCAGAAGTAGATGGATGTAATCTATCAAATGGTAATATAACAGAAATAATGATAGATTCTAACAATGACATATATATAGCTACCGAAGATGGGTTGAACATATATCATAGTGATATAGATAATTTTGAACGTTTATATAATTCAGAGGATGAGAGATATACATTAAGTAGCCAATTTATATACTCTATAATAAAAGATGATAATAATAATTTATGGATTGGTACTGAAAATGGATTAAATAAGGTTCCGGAAGATTCAAATGAAATAGTTAAATATTACAAAAATGATTCTGAAAATTCAATTAGTGATAATTTTATATTTAAACTATATTCAGATGATGCAAATAATTTATGGATTGGCACATATAGTGGAGGATTAAACCAATTAAACATTAACACTGATAAAATAGAGGTATTTGAAAATAATACTGAAGATAATGAATCATTGCCTGGAAGTTTTGTTAGATATATATTAAGAGATAGTAGAAATATGTTATGGATAGCTACTAATAATGGATTAAGTAGATTTGATGAGGTTAATAAAAAGTTTATAAATTTTGAATCTAAAATATATGATACGCAAAGCATAATAAGCAATAATATATTAAGTTTATTTGAAGATAAGTCAGGATATATATGGGTTGGAACATATGAAGGAATAAGCTTATTTGATCCACAAAATTCATTTAAAAATTATAGAAGTGATCCAATTGATCCTAACTCATTAAGTGAAAAAATGATTGCAGGAATATATGAAGATAACGAAGGTCTTTTATGGGTAGGAACTGTACACAGTGGAGTAAATATAATAAATAGAAAAAGTGGTGAAATATCAAAGTTTGAATATATAAATAATCCAAATGCACTAATGGAAAATAATATTAGAGATATAGTAGGAATAAATGATGAAATTTGGATAGCAACAGAAGTTGGATTAATTAGATATAATAAATCCACTAAAGAATCTACAAGGTTTTTAAATAATGGAAGTAATAACTGCTTAGTTTCAAATGACGTAAGAACATTATATATTGATAAGGAAGGTATCCTCTGGATAGGAACTAGAGAGGGCTTATGTACTTTTGATAGAAATGAAAAATTTAAATCATATTCGGATATTCTACTTAGGAATGGAATATCCGATGGAATGATTTCAGATATAATAGAAGATGATGAAGGAATAATTTGGATAGCATCTGGACTAGATGGTGGATTAAGTAGTTTAAACAAAATTACAGGACAAATAAAGAATTATAAGAATGACAAATATGATGATAATAGTATAAGCTTTGATTCAGTTAAATCAATTGCAATAGATAGTAAAAATAATCTATGGATAGGAACTCACTATGGATTAAATAAGTTTGATAGAGAAACTGAAAAATTTTATAGATATACAGAAAGCGAAGGCTTATCAAACAATTTTATTTATGGAATTTTAATTGATGAAGAAGATAATCTTTGGATAAGTACAAATTATGGATTGTCTAAATATGATACTAAAAGAGATAAATTTATAGAATATACTGCAGCAGATGGATTGCAAGGAAATGAATTTAATGGCTTTTCATATTTTAAAAGCACTAAGGGAGAAATGTTTTTTGGTGGAACAAATGGACTTACATATTTTTTCCCGCATGAATTAAAGGAAAAAAAATTTGTACCAAGCGTTACACTTGAGAGTGTTTATAGTAGAGAACACGAATTCTTAGATTTATCTAATATATTTATAAATTATAAAAGTAATCATATACAATTCAATTTTTTTATGCCAGATTATAGAAATGTTAATAAGATTCAATATGCATATAAATTAGATGGATTAGACGAATCATGGGTTTTTTCTGAAAATAGAAATTATGCAAGTTATACTAATCTAGAAGCAGGTACATATACCTTTAAAGTAGTTGCAAGAAACTCAAGTGGAGATTGGAGTATTCCAACGAGTTTAACCTTTGAGGTTGGGATGAAGCCATGGGAAACCCCTGTAGCATACATAATATATATTACTATAGTAGTTTTAATAATATATGTAGTTTGGAATAGAGTAAAGATATTAGATAGTTTAGTAGAACAAAGAACTAGTGAATTAAATAATAAACTCAAGGAAAATAAGGAACTTTACGATAAACTTATTAAAAATGAAAGATACAAAAATAATTATTTTGTTAATTTGTCCCACGAATTAAGAACTCCACTTAATGTAATTATATCTACACAACAGTTAATCACTAACTTAAATGAAAAAAATGAGCCAATACCAAAAAACAAAATAGATTATTATATGAAGACTTTAAGAAGAAATTCGGATAGATTATTAAAATTGATCAATAATATAATTGATACTTCAAAAATAGAATCATGTTCATATAAGTTACACATAAAGGAGCATGATATTGTTAATTTAGTAGAAGAAACAGTTTTATCTATGAAAGATTTTATTGAAGAAAATGATATTAAACTTATTATAGATCCAGATATGGAAGAAAAAATAATAGAGTGTGATAGTATTGAAATTAAGAGATGTATAGTTAATTTAATAGGTAATGCTGTTAAATTTACTCCAGAGGGAGGAAGAATTGAAGTTAAAATAACAGATTTATATAAAAAGGTGAAAATATCTGTTAAAGATACAGGGATAGGAATAGAGGAAAAGTATCATGAAACTATCTTTAATAGATTTGGCCAAGCGTATAATGAAGCGTCAGAAGAATATGGAGGAAGTGGATTAGGCTTAACTCTTACAAAGCAATTGGTTACTCTTCATAAAGGAAACATAATAGTTAAAAGTGAAATTGGGAAGGGAAGTGAATTTATAATTATATTGCCAGTTAAGCAAAATAAAAATTAGTAAAAATTAACAAAATTATATTGCTGACTTCCTATAACCTTGACAGTGAATATTGAGAATGATATTATAATTATAAGTAAGAATATGGATTGTTACTGTAAAGCAGGCAATACCTAAGTTAAGATAGGTTAATATCTTAATTTAGGTATTTTATTTTCCAAAATAAGGAGAATGAGAATGATATGATTGTAGAAAAGATATTAAACAATAATGTAGTTGTTTCAATAGATCCAAAAACTAAAAAAGAGGTCATATTAATGGGGTCTGGAATTGCCTTTAAAAGAAAAATAGGGCAAGAGATAGAAGATGATAAAATTGAAAAGGTATTCGTAGTTGATGATAAGCGAATGGGTAATAAACTTAAGAAGCTTATAAATCAAATACCAGACGGAATTTTTGAACTAGCACATGAAATTATAACTTATGCAGATAAAGAGTTAAATAGAAAATTAGATAAGCAAATATATATTTCCTTATCTGATCATATTGCATTTGCAATAAAAAGATATAAAAATAAAGTACAAATAAAGAATGATTTATTAGAAGAAATAAGAAGAATACACAAGGAAGAGTACAAAATAGCATTATGGGCAGTAGGCTATATAAATAATAAACTAAGAATAAACTTACCTGAAGACGAAGCAGGATTTATAGCATTGCATATTGTCAATGCAAGCTACCAAGAAACTGCTAAAGAATCAGTGGTAGCAACAAATATAATTAAAGGTATATTAAATATAATTAGATATTATTATTCAGTAGAATTTAATGAAGAAGATTTAAATTATGATAGATTGTTAACACATCTTAAATATTTTGCGAAAAGAGTAATAACTAATAATCAAAATGAAAATGATACTAGTGAATTTTTAGAAATAGCATCAAGAAGTTATCCAGAAGCTTTTGATTGTGCAGAAAAAATAAAAGTATATATAGAAAATAATTATGATTATAAAGTAAATGAAGATGAAATAGTATATTTAACTATGCATATTCATAGAGTTATTTCTGTATTAAGAAGTAATCAATAAAATACTTATTTATGTTCTTAATATATTTTTTACTCTTTAGAAAATTATAAAAAAGTTTATTTTTGAATAGCTTCTTATAATTTTCTTTCTTAAATCTTCAAGTGGATATATATAAATTTGCAGTTACTTGGAGTGAAGTAAGTTAATAAGCAAATTTATATATATCCTTTTTTTATTCTTTAGGAAATTATAAAGGTTTATTATGTGGATTACTATTTATTAGATGATTATTCAAATTAGTATATTAGGAGGAAAAATGAATACTGTATTTTTAAAAAAATCATTTGGTATTCTTCAAAGAATAGGGAAATCATTGATGCTACCAGTAGCACTATTACCAGCGGCAGGTCTTTTAATGGGATTTGGAACGTTATTTCAAAATGCCGATGTAATAAGCAAGATTCCTATATTAGCTATAGATAAAATTCAATTAGCAGCAAATATAATGTCTTCTTCAGGAGATATTATATTTTCTAATCTGCCACTTATATTTGCGGTGGGAGTAGCAATTGGGATGAGTAATGGGGACGGGGTTGCAGCATTGGCCTCCATTGTAGCATTTTTGATAATGAATATTACTATGGGAATAACAGCAGGTGTAAGTCCGATGAATATAGAGACAAATCCAATGTATGATATGGTTTTAGGTATTCCTACTCTCCAAACAGGTGTATTTGGAGGCGTAATTATAGGAATGGCATCAGCTTTAATATATCAAAAGTTTTATGATATACAATTACCAGAATTCTTAGGATTCTTTTCAGGAAAAAGATTTGTACCTATAGTAGCTGCTATATCAGGTCTTATATTAGGTATTTTAATGGCTATAATATGGCCTCCAATACAAAACTTTCTATTATTATTTTCAAGGAGTATGATAGGAACAAACCAAACAATTTCAGCATTAATTTTTGGTATTATAGAAAGAGCATTAATACCATTTGGGTTGCATCATATATGGTATAATCCATTTTGGTATCAATTTGGAGAATATATTAATTCATCAGGTCAATTAATTATAGGAGATCAAGCCATATTCTTTGCACAGTTAAAAGATGGAGTTGATTTCACTGCAGGAACATTTATGACAGGAAAATTTCCATTCATGATGTTTGGCCTTCCAGCAGCTGCATTAGCTATGTACCATGAAGCTAGTAATGAAAAAAAGAAATTAGTAGCAGGTATATTATTTTCAGGTGCACTTACATCTTTTTTAACAGGAATAACAGAACCTATAGAGTTTATGTTTTTATTTGTAGCACCAGTATTATTTGCAACTCATTGTATATTTGCAGGGCTATCATTTATGATAATGCAAATTTTAAATGTTAAAATAGGTTTGACATTTTCAGGAGGACTTATAGATTTTATCTTGTTTGGTATATTACCAAATAGAACAAGATGGTGGTGGGTAATAATAATAGGTCTTATATTTTCAGTTATATATTATTTAGGTTTTAGATATATAATAAGAAAATTAGACTTAAAAACGCCAGGAAGAGAAAAGGAAGAAAATGAAATTGATATAGATATTTCAGATGGTGACTTAGCCTATAATGTACTAGAAGCTTTTGGAGGAGCTAAAAATATAAAATATTTAGATGCCTGCATAACAAGAGTCAGGGTTACAGTAAAGAATTTAAGTTTAGTAAACAGAAGTAAGCTTAGATCATTAGGATCAGCAGATTTAATGATAATAGGAGATAATATTCAAGCTATCTTTGGACCAAAGTCAGATATACTTAAAGGACAAATGAAAGATATTATGGATGGTAAGGAGATAGTAGTTAAAAAGCCTAAAAGGATAGAGAAAATAAAAAAGGGAATTAAAACAGAAAGCTTTATTACCATACCGGTTACTGGGAAATTATTAAGATTAGAAGAAGTACCAGATGCGATATTTTCTATGAAACTTATAGGTGATGGATTTGCGATAAACCCCAAAAATAATGTTCTAATATCACCAATAAAGGGAATTATTTTAACAATTTCACCAACTTTTCATTCAATAACAATAAGAGGCACGGATGGTTTTGATATATTTATTCATATAGGAATAGATAGTATAAATTTAAGAGGTGATGGCTTCAAGGCATTTGTGCAAGAAGGAGATATTGTAAAGGAAGGAGATTTATTAATAGAATTTCCTTTAGCAGAAATGAATAAAAAGTTAAAGTCACCGATTATTCCTATAATATTTAAAGGATTATCTAAAGATAAATTTATATACTTTAAAGATAATATAGAAGTAATGTCTGGAGATATGAATAAAGTAGAGATACATGAAAAGTTAAAATTATAAAAATGAGTTAAAGATTATTAATACTTAATAGTATAATATCTTTAACTCATTTTAATTATTTAATTATTTTCATATAATGGAGCCCCTTCAATATATAAACCATTTTTATTCTTAAGCCAATTAGAATAACTTTCTTTATAATTTGATGAGCTGTTTTCTAAGGTATAATTATAAAAATACTCTAAAAAGGTTCCTCTAAACATACTATCTGTAAGAACTATTCCTCCAACAGAAATTTGATCATTAAGTATTGTTGATAATGATAAATTAGAGCTGTTTTTTAGCATTTGAAACATAGCCATAAACATAGTTGTTCGCCCTTCTCCAGCATGACAATGAAATAGTAAATGAGCATCATCATCAAGATTATTCACAAAATTTACAAAGTCATCAACCTCATTGGGAGCTGGAATGAAGTTATCTCTAACAGGAATTCTCTTATATCCAAGTCCAAAATTCTTACAAAGATTTTCTTCGTTTAGTATAGTTGAAGATTTTATTGACTCTAAATATTCTCCAGTAGGTTTAAAGATTGGAATATTATTTCCTAAAGTTATTTTTGATAAATCTTCAGATTCGTATTTTAGTGTAGCTTCAGAATTTAAATTATTATTTATAGTTTGAAAAAGACTATAATAACTTATTGGATTATCATCGATAAAGCCATGAGATTCTTGTCTTAGATCTACAATAATTATTTTAGGACTATTTATGGCTACCTTTATATTATCTATTTGACTAGGTCTAAATTGAGCGCAACCAGAAATATTTAATTCTTGAATACTCCTAAATCTAGGAGGCAGTTTATAATTTTTCTTTATATCTAATATCAAGAACTTATCCTGAAGAAATGGAATATTATCGGGAGCGTTAGAAATAGCCATAGTTATAATGAATTTATATAATAAAAAGAATGTTGCTAAGAATACAATAAAAATATAAATAGGATTATGATTAATATTTTTATTTTTTAAAATAGAATTCTTCATATAGAACCTCCCAAATATGTATTATATCTAATACATATTTTGTGCATAAAAACTTAAAATATCCTTTTATATAAAATATTCTAAAGTAGCTATAAATTACTAAGCATATAAATTTTTATAAGGGTTAATATAATAGTGTAAACAAAAAGCTTTTAAATGAGAGGGAGTTCAAATTTAAAAGAATGTTTACAAAACCAAATAGCCAAAGGAGGAATTACAGATGGCAAAAACATTAGTTCCAGAAGCAAGAAAAGGATTAAGTGCATTCAAGAATGAAGTTGCATCAGAGTTAGGAGTTCCATTTAGCGATTATAATGGTAACCTAACATCAAAACAATGTGGTTCCGTAGGTGGCGAGATGGTAAAAAGAATGGTTGAACAATACGAAAGTTCAATAAAGTAAGCCACAGGAACAAATTTAATTAGGGGTAATATACAATATGGATATACCGCCAAAGAATTAGTATTGTGACCATTCACAAAAAGAGAAGTTTTCTGAAATAAAAACTTAATTTTTATTTCAGAGGCTTCTTTTTTCTTTAGGGAATTATAAAAATTAATTTTATAGTAATAAAAATAAATAAAAAGCTATATATTATGGAGTAATAGCGAGATAATTTAATGTAATAAGATTTAATTAACATATTTGACTATAAAAAGTAGTAGCCAAAACAACAGTATCAGTGTACTATGTAATTAATACAGTAATACTGATAAGAAAGGAGATAAAAAAATGGTACTTGAATTGAGTTCAAAAGAACCTATATATCTTCAGATAATTGCTTATATAAAAAAGAAAATAGTTGCAGGTGAATTAAAGAAAGGGGAAAGGATTTTGTCAGTAAGAGATTATGCAAGCGAGTTAAAGGTTAATCCAAACACAATACAAAAAGTTTATTCAGAATTGGAAAATGAAAACTTAATATATACTCAAAGAGGAATTGGAAAATTTGTTACTGAAGACGAAAAAAAGATTAATGAGTTAAGGCAAGAATTATTTAATGAAACAATAGATAAATTTATTGAAGACTCTAAAGCATTAGGATTTACTAAAGAAACTATATTGGCAATTATATCATCAAGATATAAGGAGGATAAAAATGAATAATTTATTAGAAGTAAATGATGTATATAAGTCTCTTAAAGGAAAGCATATATTAAATGGAATAAATTTAAGTTTACAAAAAGGAAGAGTACTAGGAATAATGGGACCTAATGCTCAAGGTAAAACAACACTTTTAAATACTATACAAGGATTTTTAAAAGTTGATAAAGGGGATATAAAACTAGATGGAATATCTATAAATTCTGAAACTAAAAATCACATTGCATTTTTACAAGATAGAAATATTTTTAATAAAACCATGAAAATAAAAGATGCAATAAATTTATATGCAGATTTCTTTGATGATTTTGATAAAGAAAAAATGAAATATTATTTAGACTTCATGAATTTAGATGATAAATCAAGAATAAAAGAATTATCTAAAGGTATGAGTGAAAAACTTAGTTTATCTTTAACTTTAAGTAGAAAAGCAAAACTATATATGTTAGATGAACCTATATCAGGTGTTGATCCAGTATCAAGAGAAAAAATTCTAGATGCTATATTAGAAAATTTAAGTGAAGAAAGTTCAATGATAATAACAACTCATTATATTGGTGAACTTGAGAGAATATTTGATGAAGTAGCATTTTTAGAAGAAGGAAAAATAATAGAATATGGAGACGCTGAAGAATTAAGAGAAAGATATAAAGCATCAGTAGATGAAATTTATAGAAAGATATTCACAGAATAATTTATAGGAGGAGAAATATGAAGAATGTTTTTAATATTTTAAAATATAATTTTGGTAAATACAATTCAGGAATAAATAAAATATTATATATAATAGCGCTTGTAATATTAATATTTTCAACATGTGGAACATTTATAAGGATACCATTTGTAGCAGAATTTATATCTGTTATTAACATTGCATTTGTTTCTTTATTTTTAGTTGTTAATTTTATAGTTTCATTAATAAAGTTTTCATCACAAATATCAAAGGATAAAGGTAAATTGATATTTACTTTACCAATTAAATCTTGGGAATTTATAATTGCAAAATATATGGAATTCATTATTTTACAAGGAATCATAGCTCTTATTGTGTATGTTATAACAAGCTTTACAGGAAATTCAATGGCTGATGCAGTTAAGGTAACAGCATTAGCAACAGCATATGGAACTACAATAGCTTATATAATAATTACATCTTTTATAGTAATTTTTTCATCATATATCAAAAATCTAGGATTATGTATATTGACAGTTATAATAGGTGGAGGAATTATCCAAGGTTTTGTATCAAAGATTAATTGGCTTATAACTAAACTATTTCCATATGTATATATTGAAATAGGATCTTTTATAGAAATAGATATAATATCATCTTTATTATGGATATTGTGGATGGTAATTTTAGTAATTACATCAATAAATCATCTAGATAAGAAACTAGATATAATTTAAAGGGGGAAATAATATGAGAAAAATCTCTAAGATTATTTTAATAGTGTCTTTAACTGTTACATTATTAACTGGTTGTGGAATAAGATTTGGGATTGAAAGTAGAAGGAATAACAATTCAGATAATTCAGTTAATTATAGCGGGGAAAGTATAAATAAAACAGAATCAATATGTGAATTATAATTAATAGTGACACTTACTATAAATTATATTGGCATAAATAAAATATGTATAACTGACACAGATATAAAAAATATTATTTTAAAAAGTTATTAAAATAGAAAGAAAATCAGGATTAAAACCTGATTTTCTTTTTTATATTAAGATTGTTTATATATTTTTAGTTAAGATTTCTTTTGTAGTTTTACAAAATGATTTTCATCACTTCTTGGTGTTGCTTTTAAACAAAGTCTAAACTTCTAAAATAAAGTTGAATCAAAATTAAATAAAATGTTAATACTATAACGAAAAATTTGGTATTAATTAAGTTTCAAATGCTAGACGTTTTTATTAAATGTCTAGCATTTTTTGTTTAAGAGGTGATGAAATGGCAAAAAGAAAAAGAATAAACAATATTGAAAAAATGATTAAAGAAGGGTTGGGTCTGGCATAGGAAGTTCATATAAATCCTGGATAAAAATACAATATAAACCTTATTTAGGTAGAGTTACAAGAGTTAAAGGAATAAAGAGTAAAAGACAACATTAATTATTATAGGATATGGAAAGGAATTATTTTTATTTATTAGAATATTCAGATTGCGTTGTTGATATAAGAGAACAGTATTCACTATTGTCGATAGAAGATAGTATAATTATTGCGAATGAATTAGGAATTCAGCATCCTAAAAATCCCGCTACTACTGAAGAAATTGTAATGACAACAGATTTTTTTATAACTATAAAAACTAAAGAAGGAACAAAAGCGGTTACGGCATAGCCATCAAGCTA